>NZ_CALUHA010000019.1:0-53839 GCF_944320325.1 Alistipes megaguti | reverse complement strand
GATGGTACTGCGGTTATCCCGTGGGAGAGTAGGTAGCCGCCTCTTCAAGGTCAGATCGTAAGGTCTGACCTTTTTTTTGTGCCCTGCAACGAACCCCTCCCGGCGCGGAGAGGAGTGGTGGGGAGACATCAAGCGATGGGCGACGGGCCCGGAGAGGGAGGGGGGGGGAAAAAAAAGAAAAACGTGTATGGTGACGATTGGCTGACGCTCCGCGGTAAGAACTGCGACAGGATGGAGGCGGGAGGCTCCGGTCGGAGATCTGTCGTGAGACGGGCGAGAGGCGTGTCACGGTGCAATGGGCGTGAGGTTGGAGGCTCCGGGCAGTGATGTGAGGAGCGGCTACTGTCCATCTGCCTTGTTCTGCTTCCGGTATGTAATCTCCCATCTTATTCAAACAAAGCAGATTGTCAATATTGATTTTCTGCGAAATTTCTGCGAAATTTGTTTCGCAATACCCCGATGATGTTGTGCTTTGCAAAACATTTTCTATCTTTGTTGTGTCGTTGCCTGGCAACGGCAGACATGTTTGATGAAAGTGTTTCGCTTTTATCCTTGACGGGAAATCTGGAAAATTTCAATTAGGACAAGGAAAACGACGCACTCATCACTTGTATTGGCATGTAAGGTGTTCGCCTTCTGCTATACAGGTGTGGGGTATTGTTTATTTGTCCTTGGGCTTACCAGAGCCTCCCGTCAGATAAACGAACGACTCCACTCTTTCTTTTTGGACAACTGCATCCCCGGAGTCCGGATGTGTTCAAATCATCTATCAAAATGAAGAAATGCTTCATGATGGCCGCTTTGCTCATCGGTTGCATGGCGACGGCCTCTGCTCAGGAGATCCGCGATATGTTCGGTTCGGATCAGAAGGGCGGAATCTCCTACGGCGTTCGTGCCGGTCTCAATGTTTCGAAGATTGCCGGGCAATACAGCCCCGATTCGGGCGACAAGCTCGACTTCAATTCGAGGGTCGGCTTCCAGGTCGGTGCGGTAGTCGATATTCCGATCACCAACGGCTTCTACGTGCAGCCCGGGCTCCTCTTCACGACGCGCGGTGCCAAGGAGAAGTCCTCCTACAGTGAGGCGGGTTACAGCGAGGAAGCCTCCACGAAATATCGTCCCATGTATCTGCAGATTCCCGTATTGGCCTCGTTCCGCGCCGATGTGAGCGAGTCGGTGAATGTGCAGGTTCATGTCGGCCCCCATTTTGCCTTCGGGCTGGGTGGAAAATGCAAGGATTCGTACAGCGATTCCGACGGTCTGTCCGAGAGCCAGAAATATCCCTTCTTCGGTGAATCAACCGAGAACGAGGCCCGTTTCGGTGCCAAACGGTTCGATTTCGGACTCTCGTTCGGTGCCGGTGTGACCCTTCGGGAGCACTATTACGTCGGTATTGTCTACGATCTGGGTCTCGTGAATATGGCCATCGACAAGGAGTGGGGTAAGGAGGCGAAATTCCACAACCGCAACTTCTCGATTCAACTGGGTTATAACTTCTGATTTGGCGAGCGGGTGCTCGAAGGTCGAGGATGACCACACCATCGATCTCTCGCAATTGGTCGGAACCTGGGAGATGACCCGCATGTATGACGGTGAGGACGGAACCTGGGACAATGAGTACTGCGCCGAATACGGCTTTGTTGCGACGACTGAATTCCGTGAAGACGGAACCTGTGTGTTCAGCTGTCAGGCAAATGGGAATCCCCCTTCTCTCATCTATGCAACCTACGTTGTTGAAGCCAACACGATTGTGATTGCCACTGCCACTTCGGCTCAACCCGTGGTATGGCGAATCGAAAAACTGGCGGCTTCCGAATTGAATGTTGCTTTCGATTATCCCGGCGAAAACTACACGGACCGAGCCTGCTACAGGTGGATCAACCGATCGCTGACATTGATCCCGGATGCGGGGCCTTCACAAAGGCTCCGCTTTTTTATGCGCGTTGTCCGGATCCTCTCACTCCCCGCGCAATGGCCTTTTATATTCCGTTCTGCGGCTTTTACGGGATGGGGCGGCGGGTTGCTTCAGCCTGCTTACCCGTGGCAGAAAACGCCTCCTGTGGAGCGAAATCTTTTTCCATGTCCGGCGGTGGCAAATTCGGAGGTCTCAAGGTTAAAAAAAGAGACCGTGGATCAACTCCACGGTCTCCGAATGTGTCGGGTGGTTTCCCCTTCCGGGGTCCACGATTAGTATTCCATCTTCGAGCGGCGAACGTAGCCGTTGTAACGCCACTTGGCGTTCTCCTCGGCTGCCTGGAAGAGCTCCTCGGCTTCGGCCGGGAACGACTTCTGGAGCGACGTGTAACGTACCTCCTTCATCAGGAAGTCGTGGAACTTCGTCCAGTCGGGCTCTTTCGAATCCAATACGAACGGATTCTTGCCCTCCGTCTCCAGTTGCGGGTTGTAGTGCCACAGGTGCCAGTATCCGCAGGCTACGGCCTCTTTGCCAACCGCCTGCGTGCGGGCCATGCCGCCCTTGATGCCGTGGTTGATACACGGTGCGTAGGCGATGATCAGCGACGGGCCGGGATAGGCCTCGGCCTCCTTCAGCACGTTGAACAGCTGCTGCTGCGAGCCGCCGATCGATACCTGGGCCACATAGACGTAGCCGTAGGTCATCGCCATGGCGCCCAGATCCTTTTTTCGGATCCGCTTGCCGCTCGATGCGAACTTCGCTACGGCGCCCACCGGCGTAGCCTTCGACGACTGACCGCCCGTGTTCGAGTAGACCTCCGTATCGATTACCAGAATGTTGACATCCTGACCCGAAGCCAGTACGTGGTCAACACCGCCGTAACCGATATCGTAGCCCCAGCCGTCGCCGCCGATGATCCACTGCGACTTCTTGATGAGCCAATCCTTGTGCTCGAGAATCTTCTTGCAGTAGTCGCAGCCGCAGGCTTCCATCATCGGAATCAGACGGGCCGTAACCTCGGCCGACTTCGACGACGATCCGCGGTTGGCGATCCACTCCTTCATGACCTCCTTCAGCTCGTCGGAGCACTTCGTGCAGTTGGCGATGGCCTCTTCCATCGTCATCTGGATGCGGTCGCGGAGCTTCTCGATACCCAGGTGCATACCCAGACCGAACTCGGCGTTATCCTCGAAGAGCGAGTTGGCCCAGGCCGGACCCTTGCCTTCGGCATTGGTGCAGTAGGGGGTCGAAGGTGCCGAACCCGAGTAGATCGACGTACAGCCCGTGGCGTTGGCGACCATCATCTTGTCACCGAACAATTGCGTCAGCGCCTTGATGTAGGGCGTCTCGCCGCAGCCGGCGCAGGCTCCCGAGAACTCGAAGAGCGGCTGTGCGAACTGCAGGTTCTTCACCGACTTGGTCTTGTCGACCACGTTCTTGTAACCGATATTCTTCGTGACGTAGTCCCAGTTCTTGGCCTGCGGCATCTGCTCCTCGAGCGGGCGCATAACCAGCGCCTTGCCCTTGGCCGGGCAGATGTCGACGCAGTTGCCGCAACCCGTACAGTCGAGCGGCGATACCTGCACGCGGAACTTGTAGGCCTTCGTCTCGCCCAGACCCTGCTTCCATTCGATGCCCGAAGCGGCGGCCTCCTCGTCGGTGGCCAGGAACGGACGGATGGCTGCGTGGGGGCAGACATACGAGCACTGGTTGCACTGGATACAGTTGGCGATCTGCCACTCCGGTACGTTGACGGCGATACCGCGCTTCTCGTAGGCGGCCGTACCGTTCTCCCACGTACCGTCCTCACGGCCGTTGAAGACCGATACCGGCAGGTCGTCGCCCTTCAGGCCGTTGATCGGCTCGACGATCTTGCGCACGAACTCCGGATACGAAGCGTGCGACGGCGTCTGGAAGCCCTTGTCCTCGATCTGGGCCCACTCGGCCGGAACCTCGATCTTGATGACCTCCTTGCCGCCGGCGTCAACGGCTGCGTAGTTCATGTTGACGATATCCTCGCCCTTCTTTCCGTAGGTCTTCAGGATGGCGTGCTTCATCTCCTCGACGGCCTTCTCGAACGGAATCACGTTGGCGATCTTGAAGAAGGCCGACTGCATGATGGTGTTCGTACGCGATCCCAGACCCAGCTCGGCGGCGATCTTCGTGGCGTTGATGATGTAGAAGTTGATCTTGTTCTTGGCCAGGTAAGCCTTCATGTGGTCGGGCAGCGTGGCGCAGGTGGTCTCGGCGTCGTGAACCGAGTTGAGCAGGAACGAGCCGCCGGGCTTCAGGCCCTTCAGCACGTCATACTTGTCGACATACGACGGAACGTGGCAGGCCACGAAGTCGGGCGTCGTCACCAGATAGGGCGAGGTGATGGGTTTGTCGCCGAAGCGCAGGTGCGACGACGTGTAGCCGCCCGACTTCTTCGAGTCGTAGGAGAAGTAGGCCTGGCAGTATTTGTCGGTCGAACCGCCGATGATCTTGATCGAGTTCTTGTTGGCACCCACCGTACCGTCGGCGCCCAGTCCGAAGAAGAGAGCCTCGAACGTGCCGGGTTTGGCCAGCGAGATCTCCTCGCCGACGGGCAGCGAACGGAACGTCACGTCGTCGGTGATACCCACGGTGAACTGGTTCTTGGGCTCCGGGAGATTCATGTTCTCGAAGACGGCCAGCATCTGAGCCGGGGTGGTATCCTTCGACGAGAGACCGTAGCGGCCGCCGATGATCAGCGGCATCTGGCCGCACGGCAGGTTCTTGCAGTTGGCGAAGGCCTCGACAACGTCCATGTAGAGCGGATCGCCGTTGGCTCCGGGCTCCTTCGTGCGGTCGAGCACGCAGACGCGCTTTACGCTCTTGGGCAGAACCTCCATCAGGTACTTGACCGCGAACGGACGGTAGAGATGTACGGTGATCACGCCGACCTTCTCGCCCTTCTTGGCGCGCAGGTAGTCGATCGTCTCCTTGATGGTCTCCGTTACGGAACCCATGGCGATGATGATGTTCTCGGCATCCTCGGCACCATAATATACAAAGGGCTTGTATTGGCGGCCGGTGATCTTCGAGATCTCCTTCATCGTGTCGGCAACCATGTCGGGCACGGCCTCGTAGAACTTGTTGGCGGCCTCACGCGTCTGGAAGTAGATGTCGGGGTTCTGGGCCGTACCGCGCGTTACGGGGTGCTCGGGGTTGAGCGCACGGGCGCGGAAGGCCTTCAGGGCGTCGCGGTCGAGCAGCGCAGTAAGTTTGGCCTCGTCGATGAGTTCGATCTTCTGGATCTCGTGCGAGGTGCGGAATCCGTCGAAGAAGTGCAGGAACGGAACGCGCGACTTGATGGCAACCAGGTGGGCAACGCCGGCCAGGTCCATCACCTCCTGAACGGACGACGTAGCCAGCATGGCGAAGCCCGTCTGACGGGTGGCCATGACATCCTGGTGGTCGCCGAAGATCGACAGCGACTGGGCAGCCAGGGCGCGGGCCGAGACATGGAAGACTCCCGGGAGCAGTTCGCCCGAGATCTTGTACATGTTGGGGATCATCAGCAGCAGACCCTGCGAGGCGGTGAACGTCGAGGTCAGGGCTCCGCTCTGCAGCGAGCCGTGAACGGCACCGGCGGCACCGGCCTCCGACTGCATCTCTACGACCTTCACGGTCTCACCGAAGATGTTTTTCCGTCCCTGGGCGGCCCACTCGTCCACGAGTTCGGCCATCGTCGACGACGGCGTGATGGGGTAGATGGCTGCCACCTCCGAGAACATGTAGGCCACGTGGGCTGCAGCGTAGTTACCATCACAGGTAATGAATTTCTTTTCTGCCATTTCAGTTAAGATTTTGGATGATATGTGTGTTTTTTTCCTTCTTATGGCTTGTCCCGAATCGTTCGGGCGTTGCAAAGATACGAATTTCGGTGGAAATTCGAAGTCTATTTTTGTTCAAAAACGTGTAATTTTTTACCGTTTTTGATGTTAAAAAAATAACAACAAAACTGTTATTTTTTTAACACCAACCAGCGGGAAATCACCGACTTGCGAAACTGGTTAACCAATAATGCATTACCCGGGGTGCTCTTCGGCGACCCTCCGTTCGAGCCCCTCTCCCGCGGCGGGAGGCGCTTCGTGCGGGCCGCTTCCCCGCGGGGCATCTCCGGCGGCCGCGCGGTTTGATCGACTGCCGCTTTTTTGTTACCTTTGCGGACATGATTCCCTATATCCGACAAACGCTGGCCAACGGACTGGTCGTCGTGGTCAACCGCGACCGCGCCTCGAAACTCGCCGCCGTGAACATCCTCTACCGGGTGGGGGCGCGCAACGAGAACCCGGCCCGCACGGGCTTCGCCCACCTGTTCGAACACCTCATGTTCCGCGGCACGCGTCAGGTGCCCAACTTCGACCTGCCGGTGCAGATGGCCTCGGGCGACAACAACGCCTTTACGAACAACGACTATACGGATTTCTACATCACCCTTCCGAAGGACAATCTCGAAACGGCGCTCTGGCTCGAGAGCGACCGTATGGAGGGGCTCGACATTACGCCCGAAAAGCTCGAAACGGAGAAGCGCGTGGTGATCGAGGAGTTCCGTCAACGCTACCTCAACCAGCCCTACGGCGATCAGATGATGCTGCTGCGCGATCTGGCCTACCGAACCCATCCCTACCGCTGGGCCACGATCGGACGGACACCCGACCACATCGAGCAGGCGACGCTCGCCGACGTGGAGGCCTTCTACCGGCGCCACTACCACCCCTCGAATGCCGTGCTGTCGATCTCGGCCGACCTGGACGAGGAGCGGATGCTTGCGCTGGCCGAAAAGTGGTTCGGACCGCTTGCCGACCGGCCGTCGGCTGCGGATCCCGTTCCGCAGGAGCTGCCTCAGCGCGAGGCCCGGCGCCGCGAGGTCGAACGCGATGTACCGGCCACGACCGTCTCCGTGGCCTACCACATGGGACGGCGCCGCGATCCCGATTTCCAGACGGCCGACCTGATCTCCGATCTGTTGGCGGGCGGCGATTCGGGACGTCTTTACAATTGGCTTGTCAAGGAGCGGCAGCTGCTCTCGAGCGTCAATGCCTACGTCACGGGAGATCTCGATCCCGGGTTGTTCGTCTTCACGGGACAGCTGCTCCCCGGAACGACTCCCGAAGCCGTCGAGACGGCCTTCCGCCAGGAGATCGACTCCCTGCTGCGCGATGCCGCCACGGAGTACGAGATCGAAAAGGTCAAGAACAAGTTCGAGGCCACGACGCTCTTTGGCGAACTCAATGTCATGAACAAGGCCATGAACCTCGGATTTTACGAACTGCTCGGCGATCTGGCCTTCATCAACCGGGAGGTTGACTGCTACCGGGCCGTTACGCCCGACGACATACGCTCGTTCTGCAGTCGCGTGCTGCGTCCCGAAAACAGTTCCACCCTGATTTACCGTGCCCGAAAATGAGACCGCCCCGCATTACCCCTTCGGAAGTTGACATACAGCTGGCCGAAAAACACACGCTTGCCAACGGCGTGGCCCTTTACACGCTGGCCTCGGAGGATTTCGAGGTGCTGCGCTTTTCGTTTGTCTTCCGGGCCGGATCGGCCGTGCAGACGGTTCCCTTCTCGGCCTCGGCGGCGGCCAATCTCCTGGCCGAAGGCTCCACCGAGCATTCGGCGCAGCAGATCGCCGAACAATTGGACTACTACGGCTCGTGGTACGACGTGAATATCGACCGCGACTATGCCTATATCAGTTTTGCCACGCTCTCGAAATTTTTCGAACATACGCTCGCCGTGGCCGAGGAGATTCTGCTCCGTCCGGCCTTCCCCGAGGCGGAGCTGCGTACGTACGCCGCCAAACGTCGCCAGCGGTTGGCGATCGACCGCACGAAAGTCGATGTCGAGGCCCGCGAGGCCTTTGCCCGGGCGCTCTTCGGGCCGCGTCATCCTTACGGCATCTCTTCGTCGGAGGAACTCTACGATTCGCTCACGCGGCGGGATGTCGTGGAGTTTTACCGCCGTTTCTACACGGCCGAACGTTGCTTTGTCGTCTGCAGCGGCCGCATCGGCGACCACGAACTGCATGCTTTGGGCAATTTGGCCGGTCGGCTTCCGCGCCGAGGCGTGGTGGAGGATCCTCGCTTTCCGGCCCCGGAGACCGTTCATGAGGCGTTTGTCGACCATCCCGGGGCCGTGCAGTCATCGTTGCGGCTCGGACGGCTGCTCTTCCCGCGGCAGCATCCCGATTTCGTCGGAATGCAGGTCGTGGCCACGGCTCTGGGCGGTTACTTCGGATCGCGTCTGATGCAGAATCTCCGCGAACGAAACGGTTATACCTATGGTGTGGTGGCTGCAATGGTCAATTTCGAACGGGCCGGTTATTTTGCCGTGGCGACGCAGGTCGGAACCGATGTGACGCGCCAGGCGCTCGGGGAAATATACCATGAAATCGAACTCCTGCGCACGGAACCCATGCCCGAGGAGGAGCTTGCGCTGGTGAAGAACATGATGACGGGTGAGATGATGCGGATTCTCGACGGGCCGTTCGGCATTGCCGACGTCACGATCGAGAATATCCTCTGCGGGACCGACAACCACATCATCGGCGAGAACATCCGCCGCATCCGGAGCATGACCCCGGACGATGTGCTGAAACTGGCCCGCAAGTATCTGGCCCGCGAGGATCTGGTAACGGTTGTGGCCGGCCCCGCCGGCTTGGGAAGCCGGTTTTAGAGGCGGATGGACCTCTATGGGGTTTCCGAGTCTCTTCCTCGCTCCCGCCCCGCCGGCTTGGGATGTCGGTTTTTGGGGGTAGGACCATGGAGAGTTTCTGATACCCCGCCAGCCCTCGATCAGTTCTTCAGCCGTTCTGACACCCAGCGGGTCAATTCGACAAATTCTGCTACCGACAGAGTCTCGGCACGCCGTGTGAAGAAGGGGTGCTCCGCACCGCCGAAGTCGCCGAAGACCGCCTTCAGCGAATTGCGCAGCATCTTGCGCCGCTGTCCGAACGAGGCCTTGACAACCTTGATGAAGAGCGTTTCGTCGCAGTCGAGCCTCTTTACGGCGTTCCGGCGCAGGCGGATCACCGCACTTTTGACCTTCGGGGGCGGGTTGAAAACCGTCTCGTTGACCGTGAAGAGGTACTCGATGTCGTACCACGCCTGCAACAGTACCGACAGGATGCCATACTCCTTCGATCCGGGCGGCTCGGCGATCCGCACGGCTACCTCCTTCTGGATCATCCCCACGCATTCGGGAACGAGATCGCGGTTTTCCAGCACCTTGAAGAAGATCTGCGACGAGATGTTGTAGGGAAAGTTGCCGATCAGGTGCAGCCCCCCGGGGAAGCGCTCGCGCAGGTCGAGTTTCAGAAAATCGCCCTCGATCAGCCGGGGTGTGAAATCCGGGTAGTGCGCATGAAGATATTCGACACTCTCGGTATCGATCTCGGCACCCCAGGTCACGAGGTCGGCGCGGCGCAGCAGGAATTGCGTGAGCACACCCATTCCACACCCCACCTCAAGTGTCGGGCAGGGAGCCTCGGGTGTCCCACCCGAGAGCGAGTCGCAAATCTTGCGTGCAATGTTCAGATCGACCAGAAAATGTTGGCCCAGAGACTTTTTGGCGCGTACTTCGGTCATTTTTTCGGTCGGCGACTGCGTTTTTTCTTTTCACTGCGTTCACGGGCACGCTCCTCGCGGGCCGCACGGCGTTGCGTGAGCCGGAAGGTGTAGAGCAGACCCACGAATCCGATGCCCAGCAGCAGCACCCAGAACCAGACGGCAATGCCGCGTTCCATGAATTCCAGTGCGTAGATGATTCCGGCGATGGCCACTACCATTCCGACCAGGCGGATCACCTGCATGAAATTGATCTTCATACTGTTATTCCTCTTTTTTTACGGTTTTGCGGCGCCGATGCTGCAGAGCTCCGAACGTCATGGCCGCCGAGGCCAGGGCCATCAGTACCGGAAGGTACCACAACTCCTGTGCGTCATCCATGGTGACGCGCCATGCCGAGACCACGGCAGCCAGAAAAAACATACCGGCCAGAATGGCCATCATTCGGTCGATCGTTCGCATCGGCTACGGAATTTTGTACTTGTCCACCTCGTCGAGGTGTTTGCGCTTTTTCTTGTGGTATTCGTTGTAGACCATCCCCGCGGCTGCCGCCACGAAGAGAATGCCCACAATGAAATCGAATGTATTCACACAGTTGGAATGGGTCACGCGCCAATAGATATTGGTTCCGAGCCATACCAGCGTCAACACCAGAAAAACAATGGCAAGTGTAAAGGTCTTTTTGTTCATAGGCGTGGTCTTTAGGTTCTATCAATCTCTCATCCGGAGTGTGGTTGGATCTCTCCGGCCCCGGGTCTTTCCCGCGGGTTCCATACAACTTCTTCCTTTCGGTTGGAGGGGCTTCGAAACAGGTTGGGACTTCCGGTTTTTTCCGGCAGTATTCCTGCCTACTGGCATGTGGTCCTCTTTTTGCGGCCGGCAGGGCGGTCCGTTTCTTCCCTTGCGGTCCTTCTCTGCTGTCCGGGTTGTTCCGTACTCCCCTGCATCATCTTCTCTGCGGCCTTCTTTCCTGTGGCTCTCTGCTTTCTTTCCTTCTCTCCTTCTCTCTTCCCCTTCTCTCCCTTCTTTTTTCCTTTTCTCCCTTCTTCCTTCTTTCTCTTCCTCTTTTTTCTCTCTCTCTTCTCCCTCCTCTCTTCTCCCTCTGGCGGCCCCCCCCCGCTTCGGCCCCGGGTCAGTTGCCCTGTTCGCAGATGAACTGGATGCGGACCAGACGGATCTCCTCTTCGGTGTAGTCGGAGCCCAGTTCCTCGATGGCGGCATCCAGCGAATCGCTCTCGGCATCCTCCTTGAAGTAGAGGTAGATGTCCTGGATCTTGTCCTCGTCCATGAACTCCTTCAGATAGTAGGAGATGTCGAGTTTCGTGCCGGCATTGACGATGGCTTCGATTTCGGTGAGCAGCTCGTCGAAATCGAGGTCCTTGGCCCGGGCGATATCTTCGAAATCCATCTTGCGGTCGATGGACTGGATGATGAAGATCTTGTTGCCCGACTTGCTGGCCACTCCCTTGACGACCATATCCTGCGGACGGATGATCTCCTTCTCCTCGACGTAGGCCTTGATGAGCTTGATGAACTCCTCGCCGAATTTCCGGGCCTTGCCGGCACCTACGCCCGTGATGTTCTGCATCTCCTCGAGCGTAATCGGGTACTGGATGGCCATATCCTCGAGTGAGGGGTCCTGGAAGATGACAAACGGCGGCAGGCCGTGTTGTTTGGCGACCTTCTTGCGCAGATCCTTCAGCATGGCGAAGAGCTCCTCGTCGGCAGCTCCGCCCTTGCCCATCGGGGCGACGGCTTCGGCCTCCTTCTCCTCCTCGTCGTAGTCGTGG
The DNA here is from genome assembly GCF_944320325.1 of Alistipes megaguti. Lineage (NCBI taxonomy): Bacteria > Pseudomonadati > Bacteroidota > Bacteroidia > Bacteroidales > Rikenellaceae > Alistipes > Alistipes megaguti. The sequence goes on along the minus strand of NZ_CALUHA010000019.1, from coordinate 42,539 downwards.
TCGAGGGTGATGGTCACGGGGTAGGGCATGGCGATGTAGTTCTCGCCCTTTTTGTTGATCGAGATCAGTCCGTAGTTTTCGATGTTCTTGTCGATCAGTCCGAGGATCAGCCCCTGGCGCAGCACGGCGCCCCAGAAGCGTGCGTCGTGATCGGCGCCGGCTCCGAACCATTTCGAGGTGTTGTGGCCGTAGCTTTTGATCAGCGCCGTATTCTTGCCCACGAGCACGTTGATCAGGTAGTCGGACTTGAACTTGTCGCCGATGTCGCGCAACGCCTCGAGAGCCATCTTCAGGGCGGCCCGGGCGTCGACCTTGGGTTTGGGGTTGCGGCAGTTGTCGCAGTTGCCGCAATTGTCCTCGGTGTACTCTTCGCCGAAGTAGTGGAGCAGCGTCTTGCGGCGGCACATCGAACTCTCGGCATAGGAGACCGTCTCCTGCAGGAGCAGTTTGCCGATCTCCTGTTCGGCAACGGGCTTGCCCTGCATGAATTTCTCGAGTTTCTGGATATCCTTGTAGCTGTAGAAGGCCAGGCAGTAGCCTTCGCCGCCGTCACGTCCGGCGCGGCCGGTCTCCTGGTAGTATCCTTCGAGCGATTTGGGCATGTCGTAGTGGATCACGTAGCGCACGTCGGGTTTGTCGATGCCCATGCCGAAGGCGATCGTGGCGACGATGACATCGACCCGCTCCATGAGGAAGTCGTCCTGATTGGCGGCGCGTGTGGCGGCATCCATGCCGGCATGATAGGCCCGGGCGCGGATGCCGTTGGCGATGAGCAGTTCGGTGAGTTCCTCGACCTTCTTGCGGCTCAGGCAGTAGATGATGCCGCTCTTGCCCTCGTTCTGTTTGATGAAGCGGATGATTTCGTGGTCGATGTTGTGTTTGGGGCGGATCTCGTAGTAGAGGTTCGGGCGGTTGAACGACGACTTGAAGACCTGGGCATCCGTCATGCCGAGGTTCTTCTGGATGTCCATCTGCACCTTGGGCGTTGCCGTGGCCGTGAGGGCGATCAGCGGGGCCTGTCCGATTTCGTTGATGATCGGGCGGATACGGCGATACTCGGGGCGGAAGTCGTGTCCCCATTCCGAGATGCAGTGGGCCTCGTCGATGGCGTAGAACGACACCTTTATTTTACGCAGGAAGGCGACGTTGTCCTCCTTGGTGAGCGATTCGGGGGCGAAATAGAGCAGTTTGGTCTTGCCGTCGAGCACGTCCTGGCGCACCTGGGCCACGGCGGTCTTGTTGAGCGACGAATTGAGGAAGTGGGCGATGCCCGATTCGGCCGAGAAGGTGCGCATGGAGTCGACCTGATTCTTCATCAGGGCGATCAGCGGCGAGATGATGATCGCTACGCCGTCCATCAGGAGTGCGGGCAACTGGTAGCACAACGATTTGCCGCCGCCCGTAGGCATCAGCACGAAAGTATCCTTGCCCTCCAGCACGTTGCGGATTACCGCCTCCTGATTCCCTTTGAATGACGAGAAGCCGAAATATTCCTTCAACTTGTCATGCAACAGGGATGAATCGAACTGTTTCATTTCGCCGTTTGTATGCTTTAAAAGAAAATTCAACGTAAAGATAAAAATTTTTTCGGAAAAAAGCATAACTTTGTAAAAAATTATATCCTGCGTCATGCGACTTTACACCAGCGAACTGGTCAAGAAATACAAGGCCCGAACGGTTGTCGACCATGTGTCGATTGATGTGAATCAGGGCGAGATCGTCGGCCTGCTCGGCCCCAACGGAGCGGGTAAAACCACCACCTTTTACATGATCGTGGGGCTCATCAAACCCAACGAGGGCCGGATCTTTCTGGAGACCGACCAGGGCCAGGTCAGCGAGTTGACCTCGCTGCCGGTCTACCGTCGGGCCCAGCTGGGCGTGGGCTATCTGGCCCAGGAGGCGTCGGTCTTCCGCCGGCTGACCGTCGAGGAGAACATCCGCGCCGTGCTGGAGATGACCGACTACTCGAAGGAGTACCAGAACGAGCGCGTCGAGGCGCTCATCGAGGAGTTCCGCCTGCAGAAGGTTCGCAAGAGTCTGGGTATCCAGCTCTCGGGCGGTGAACGGCGCCGTACGGAGATTGCCCGGGCCGTGGCCATCAATCCGGCCTTTATCCTGCTGGACGAACCCTTCGCCGGGGTGGACCCCATTGCCGTGGAGGATATCCAGTCGATCGTGGCGACTCTGAAGCACAAGAACATCGGAGTGATCATCACCGACCATAACGTCGACGAGACGCTGGCCATCACCGACCGCACCTACCTGCTCTACGAGGGCAAGATCCTCAAGACGGGTACGGCCGAGGAGCTGGCCGCCGACCCGATGGTGCGCAAGGTCTACCTCGGACAGCACTTCGAGTTGAAGAAGAGCCACCAGCTGACCCAGGAGATGAAGAACCGCAAGGGCGAAGAGTTGCGCCAGGCGGCCTCGGAGGAGGCTCGCAAGGCGGTGGATGAGGCCCGCAAGGCGGTCGACGAGGCGCAGAAGGCCGATGAAGAGGCCCGCCTGGCGGTCGATGAGGCCGACCGGGCCGAAACTGAGGCCCGCAAGGCGGTCGATGAGGCTCGGAAGGCGGTCGACGAGATTCGCGGTGACAAGCATTGAGAACCGCCCGAGAAGGGGGGGGGTAGAAGAAGCGAATGGTTGGAGGGCTTCCCGGCTGTGAGACAAGATGCGGCTGTGAGATGGGGTGATTGTGAAGCGGGGCGATTGTGAGACGGGGATGACTGTGAAGCAGGGCGATTGCGAGTCGGGCGCTCGAAGAGGCCTCGTTCCTTGCTCGTGGAGGTCTGCCGACAGAAGGACAGAAGGTTAGTAGGTTGATAGATATATGGACAAAACGGTTCCGCCAGGCCGCGTCAAAGGCACGCTGACGCCGCCCTGCTCGAAAAGTTATGCACAGCGTGCTCTGGCTGCAGCCCTGCTCTCCGAAGAACCCACGGTGTTGCGCAATCTGGAATTCTGCGACGATACGCGCTCGGCGCTGCACTGCATCCGTACGCTCGGCGCCCGCGTCGAACAGGTCGACGCCACGTCGCTCTCGATCCGCGGTGGTCTGAATCCCCACGGCCGGACGCTCGAAGTGGGCGAATCGGGCCTCGCCACGCGCCTCTTTACCCCCATTGCCTCGCTTTGCCGGACGCCGATCCGCATCGTCGGACGCGGCACGTTGCTCGTGCGTCCGATGACGATGATGCTCGAACCGCTGCGGCAGCTGGGTGTCACGGTGCACGACAACGACGGATTCCTGCCGGTGGAGGTCTGCGGACCGATGCACGGCGGTGAGGTGGAGGTCGACGGTTCGGTCTCCTCGCAGTTCATCACGGGGCTGCTGCTGGCCCTGCCGCGTGCCGCCAGCGACACGACGCTTCACGTGCGCAACGCCGTCTCGACCCCCTATCTGGACATGACGCTCGATACGGCGGCGCGCTTTGGCGTGGAGATCAGCCAGCGCGACTACGAGGAGTTCTACATCCCCGGCAACCAGCATTTTGCCGCTACCTATTTCAGCATCGAGGGCGACTGGAGCGCTGCGGCCATGCTGCTCGTGGCCGGCGCCACGGCCGGTGAGATCACCGTACGCAACGTCTCGATGCTCTCCAAACAGGCCGATACGGCCATCTGTACGGCGCTCGTGCGGGCCGGCGCGGCCGTGATCAACGATGAGGAGTCGGTGACGGTGGCCCACCGTCCGCTGCACGGCTTCGAGTTCGATGCCACGAACTGCCCCGACCTCTTCCCGGCGCTGGCCGCGCTGGCCGCCGCAGCCGAAGGGGTGAGCACGATCCGCGGCACGTCGCGCCTCGAATACAAGGAGTGCAACCGCGCCGAGGCCATCTGCGAGGAGTACGGCCGGCTGGGCATCGAGGTCGACCTCTCGGAAGTGGATGTCATGCGTATCCGCGGCGGGGCGATCCATGCCGCCCGCACGCAGAGCCACGGCGATCACCGCATGGCCATGTCGCTGGCCGTGGCGGCGCTGAGGGCCGACGGCGAGGTGACGATCGAAGGGGCCGAGTCGGTGGCCAAGAGCTATCCGACCTTCTTCGAGGATCTGGCCCGGGTCCGCGAATCGTGAGTCCCGGCCGACTAAAACAGAACAGATCATGAATCAATACGGAGTGAATTTCCGGCTCGCCATCTGGGGCGAGTCACACGGTGCGCAGGTCGGCATCTCGATGGATGGAGTGCCGGCCGGATTGTCCCTTTCGGAGGCGGATTTCGAGGTCGATCTGGCCCGCCGCCGGAGCGGTGCGCGGGGGACGACGCCGCGGCGCGAGACGGACCGGCCGATGATCGTCTCGGGACTTTACAACGGCCATACGACCGGTGCGCCGCTGACCGTGACCTTCGCCAATACGAACACCCGCTCGCAGGACTACGCCAATGTCGAGCGCCATTTCCGCCCGTCGCACGCCGACTGGGTGGCCTTCCGCAAGTTCGGGGGATACAACGATTCGCGGGGCGGCGGCCACTTTTCGGCGCGGCTGACCGTGGCGCTGGTGGCCGCGGGGGTGGTGGCCAAGAAGATGCTGCCCGAAGGGGTGCGTTTCGCCACGCGCCTTACGGAGATCGGCGGATGTGACGATCCGGCGCGTTTCGACGAGCTGCTGCGCGAGGCGGCGGCCGAGCGCGATTCGCTGGGCGGCGTGGTTGAATGCCGTGTCGCGGGAGTGCCCGTCGGGATCGGCGAACCCTTCTTCGATTCGGTCGAGAGCCGGGTGGCACACCTGCTCTTCTCGATTCCGGCGGTCAAGGGGGTGGAGTTCGGCAGCGGATTTGCCGGAAGCCGTCTCCGCGGGTCGCAGAACAACGACCCGATCCTCGACGGCGAGGGGCACACGGCGACGAACCATGCCGGTGGAATCAACGGCGGCATTACGAACGGCAACGAGGTGGTGGTGCGTGCGGCGTTGAAGCCCACGCCGAGCATCTCCCGACCGCAGGAGACCTACAATCTGACGACCGACCGCGTTGAGCCGCTCGAGATCCGGGGACGTCACGATGTCTGTGTAGCCCTGCGCGGAGCGGTGGTTGTCGAGGCAGCCGTTGCCATTGCGTTGGCCGATCTCTGGAGAAGCCGATGACACGCCGCGAAGCCATCGAACGCATTACGGCCCGCCTGACGGGTCTCTATGATGCCCGCGAGGCCCGGAACCTGGCCCGCCTGCTGGTTGCCGGGCGGGAAGGCATCTCGCTCTCGGCGCTGCTGACCGACCCCGGGGCCGAACTGCGGGCGAGAGGGGCTGAAAAGCCGGAGGGCCTGGAAGGGCTGGACGGAACGTCGCGTGAGAAGGGGGCGTCGTGTGAGAAGGGTGCGTCGTACGGGGCGGGGGAGCTCGGACGCTTGGGTGCAGATGTCGAACGACTGGCCGCGGGCGAACCCCTGCAGTACGTGCTTGGCGAGAGCGAATTCTACGGACGTCGCTTTGCGGTGCGCCGGGGGGTGCTGATCCCGCGCCCCGAGACCGAGGAGCTGGTCGACCGCATCGTCCACAGTGTGCGGGGACGAGCCGGCGAAGCGGGGGAGTGTGAACCGCCCTTGCGAACTCCGCTTGCGGGCCGTGGGCTCCGGATCCTCGACGTGGGGACCGGAAGCGGCTGTATTGCCGTCTCGCTGGCGCTGGAGCTCCCCGCAGCCGAAGTCTATGCCGCCGATATCTCGGATGAGGCGCTGGAGGTCGCCGCCGAGAACTGCCGCCGGCTCGGGGCCCGCGTGACGCTGCGGCGGGCCGATGCACTGACCGATCTGGCGGAGCAATTTCCCGAACGATTTGATGTGATCGTCTCAAACCCTCCCTATGTCCCCGAGAGCGACCGCGGGGCGATGCACCCCAACGTGCGCGATTACGAGCCGGCACTGGCGTTGTTCGTGCCGGACGACGATCCGCTGCGCTTCTACCGTGCCATTGCGCACTCCGGGCGGCGGATGCTGCGACCGGGCGGGCGCCTCTGGTTCGAGATCTACGAACACGCCGCCGCACAGATGGCCGACATGCTTGCGGCCGAGGGATATACGGCCACCGAAATCTACCGGGACCTCTTCGATAAGGAACGAATGACATGCAGCCGACTCGAAAGATAAACACACCGCGCGAAAAGCGGACGAAAACACCCGAACAGGCCCTCACCTCGCTCATGCGGCTCTGTGCCCGGGCCGAGAAGTCGGAGGGTGATGCCCGACGGCTGATGCGCGGCTGGGGTTTGGCGGAGCGTGATGCCGAGGCGGTGCTGGCGCGGCTGGTGCGCGAACGCTTCATCGACGATACGCGCTATGCCGAGGCCTTCGTGCGCGAGAAGCTGCGGCTGAGCGGCTGGGGCGAGTACAAGATCCGCACGGCGCTTCAGCGCAAGGGCATCCGGCGTGAGGTGATCGACGCGGCGCTGGCCCAGGCCGACCGTTCGGCCATGGGGCAGCGCCTGGCGGAACAGCTTGCGCGCAAGGCCCGGACGGTGAAGCACACGACTGCCTACGAATTGAAAACCAAATTGATACGATACGGGCTTTCGCTCGGTTACGACTACGAGGCCGTGATGGATGCGGCCGCGCAGTTGGTCAAGGATACGGATACATGCGACGATTTCTGACAACGATGCTTCTGGCCGCGACGTGCGTCGGGGCCTCGGCTCAAACCCAAACTGCGAACCGCGGGCAGCGGCTCAATCCCGACGATTATATTTTTCCCGTACAGCAGGCTTCGCGGCTCTTTTCGGCCAATTTCGGCGAACTGCGCCCGGGACACTTCCACGCCGGTGTGGACATCAAGACCGACGGCGAGGAGGGCCATCCGCTGGTGGCTGTGGCCGACGGCTATGTTTCGCGCATGACGGTTTCGGCGGGCGGCTACGGACGGGCGCTCTACCTGACGCTCCGGAACGGTACGACGGCCGTCTATGGCCATCTGCAGCGCTTTCGCAAGGACCTCGAGGAGTGCCTCCGCTCGGAGCGTTACGCCCGCCGTGCGAACGGCGTCGACCTCTGGTTCGAGCCCGACCGCTGGCCCGTGCATCAGGGCGATGTCATCGGCTACGCGGGCAACAGCGGTTCGTCGATGGGGCCCCACCTTCACTACGAGATCCGCGACACCCCGACGCAGCGCCTCCACAACCCGGTTCGCGAGCGTATTGTCCGCCCCGAGGACAACCTCCCGCCGCGCATCCTGCGCATCCATTATGTGGAGGTCGACACGCTCGACGGAGTTCCCGTGCGGAGCCCCGCGGAGAGTTATGCCGTCGTGCGCGATGCCGACGGCCGTTACCGGCTGACGCGCGGCGAACCGGTCGAAGTCGGACGCCGCGGATACTTTATCCTCGAGACCTCCGACCGCCGCAACGGCGTCTACAACACCTTCGGCGTCTGGCGTGTTGAGGCCCGCTGCGACGATCAACCCTATTTCGAGTACCGCATGGATGGCTTTACGCACGATCTGTCGCGCTGTTGCGACGCCGTGAGCTGCTATCCGCTCAAGATCGGTTCGCGCAACGAGGTGATCCGGCTGGCCCAGCTGGCCGGGGCTCCCGACCTCTTCTACCCGCGGATGGTCGAACGGGGCGTGGTGCGGTGTGAGCCGGGCGCCAGCCGCCGCATCCGTATCGAGGTCGAGGACGACAGCGGCAACCGCTCCTCGATCGAGTTCCCGATCGTGGGGCGTCGCGAGGAGTTCCGTGCCGAGGTGGATTCCGCGGCCGTGGCCCTCTTCCCGGGGCGGAACTCCCTGGTACGGATCGGCGACGAGGCCGTGGCCCGTATCCAGAAGGGTTCGCTCTACGAACCGTTGTTCGTCCATCCCCGGCGTCTCGATCAGCCGCAGAGTCGCGCCGGAGTCGTCGTCCTGTCGCCCGTCTACCGTTTTCTTGAGGCCACGACGCCCCTTTACAGCTCGGCGTTGGTGACCATCCGGACTCAGGTGCCGCCCCGTCTGCGGTTGCATGCCGTCCTGGCCGGTCGCGGCAGCAAGGGTGGTCTTTATCACGTTGGCGGAACCTATTCGAATGGGGCCGTGACGGCCGTCACGCGCACGACAGGCGATCTGCTCGTCGTGGCCGACACGCTGCCCCCGACCGTCCGTCCGCTCTTTACCGACGGTGCGTCGCTCTCCTCGGCCGCCGAACTGCGTTTCCGCACGTCGGACAACTTCTCGGGCATCGCCTCCTGGACGCTCCTCATCGACGGCGAATGGGTCCCCTGCGACCGTTTCCCAATGAAAGGAACCCTCGTTCATCGCTTCGATCGTCCTGCAGCCCATCGTCGCCATACCTACGAACTGACGGTCCGCGATGCCTGCGGAAATTCCGCCCGCCATTCCGGTTCATTTGTCCGGTAGGGCGGCGCGCGGTTGTGAGCTGGCATCCCCCGGGTAGTGGCCGGAACGTTTAGTGGGCCGGCATCTGTCAGTGCCCGACAGGGGTGGTGGCCGGCATCCTCCGGCGGGGTAGCGGCCGGCCGGTTCGCCGCCAAGGCAGACTCCTTTCCCCGCAGTTCTGACCGATCTGCTCAGGAGCGTTCCATGAGATCCCCCTTGCCGCGCATCTCTGCATGCAAAAAAAAAGCCTCTCCGATTCCGGAGAGGCTTTTTTTGCAAAGGGCCGTGGGCCGGTTATTTGCCCATGTAGCTCTTGATGTAGTGGTGGTGCGATCCCCAGCGCTCGAAGGCTGCACGGTCGAGCTCCTCGCGGGCCGACGGGTGGGCAATCGAGATCAGCAGACGCGCACGCTCCTGCATCGACTTGCCGTAGAGATCGACGGCTCCGTACTCCGTAACGACCCAGTGTACGTGGAAACGCGACGTCACGACACCGGCACCGTCGAGCAGCGTCGGGCAGATCTTCGAGACGCCCTTGTTCGTGATCGAAGGCATGGCGATGATGGCCTTTCCGCCCTTCGACAGCGAAGCGCCGTAGACGAAGTCGATCTGACCGCCCGCTCCCGACCAGAACTTCGTACCCAGCGAGTCGGCGCTGACCTGACCCGTGAGGTCGATCTGCAGGGCCGAGTTGATGGCCACGAAGTTGTCGTTCTGCGAGATGATGTAGGGGTCGTTCGTGTAGCCGACGTCCATCATCAGCACGCCCGGGTTGTCGTCGATGAAGTCGTAGACGGCCTGCGAACCCATCAGGAACGTCGAAACCATCTTGCCCGGATCGGTCTTCTTGGCCTCACCGTTGATGACGCCCTTCTTGACCAGCGGCAGTACGCCGTCGGCGAACATTTCGGTGTGCACACCCAGATTCTTGTGGTTGCCCAGCTGGCTCAGCACGGCGTTCGGAATGGCACCGATACCCATCTGCAGCGTGGCGCCGTCCTCGATCAGTGCGGCGCAGTGCTTGCCGATGGCCGTTTCGACCTCGTTGGGCTCCGTGAACTTGGCCTCGATCAGCGGCGTGTCGTCCTCGACGAAGGTGTCGATCTTCGACATCGGGATCATGGCCTGGCCGAAGGCGCGCGGCACGTGCTTGTTCACCACGGCGATGACGTGGTCGGCGCACTCGACGGCGGCCAGCGTTGCATCAACCGACGTACCGAGCGATACATACCCGTGCTTGTCCGGCGGGCAGACCTGGATCATGGCCACGTTGCACGGTACGGCGCCGCAGCGGTAGAGTTTCTGCGTCTCGCTCAGGAAGACCGGAATGTAGTCGGCATATCCGCTCTGGGTCACCTTGCGCACGTTCGAGCCCACGAAGAACGAATCGAGCTGGAAGATACCCTCGAATTTCGGATCGGCATAGGGTGCCGGACCTTCGGTGTGCAGGTGATGGATGTGCACGTCTTTCAGTTCGCCGGCCTCACCGCGGCGGCACATGGCGTTGATCAGACACTGAGGGGCCGAAGCTACCGAGCTCAGATGCACGTGATCGCCCGATTTGATGACCTTGACGGCCTCCTCGGGAGTCGTGAAATGGATAGGGTTAGTCATTTCTGCCAAAAAATTTCTAAGTGGTTTGACTTACAGTTAGTGTGTCGTATTTTTCTTGTTGTGACAGGCCGGAATACGCCTCTCGGGAGCTCCGCCGTGTTATTTGCGTTTTACCTCGACCTGCTCGTATCCCTCGACGATATCGCCGACCTTGATGTCGTTGTAGGATTCGATGTTCAGACCGCAGTCCTGACCTACGCCGACCTCCTTGACGTCGTCCTTGAAGCGTTTGAGCGAACCCAGTTTGCCGGTGTAGATGACGATACCGTCGCGGATCACGCGGATAGGTGTCGTACGCTGCAGCTTGCCTTCGCGGATTACGCAGCCCGCAACGGTGCCGACCTTCGAGATCTTGAAGATCTCCATCACCTCGGCCGAGGCGACGATCTCCTCCTTCATCACCGGTTCCAGCATGCCCTCGATGGCATCCTTGATATCGTTGATCGCGTCGTAGATGATCGAGTAGAGGCGGATTTCGATCTCCTCCTTTTCGGCCAGTTTGCGGGCCGAGGCCGAAGGACGCACCTGGAAGCCCACGATGATGGCGTTCGAGGCGGCGGCCAGCAGGACGTCCGACTCCGAGATCTGACCCACGGCGGCGTGGATCACGTTCACCTGCACGCTCTCCTTCGAGAGCTTGATCAGCGAGCCCGACATGGCCTCCACCGAACCGTCCACATCGCCCTTGACGATGATGTTCAGCTCCTTGAACGAGCCGATGGCGATGCGGCGGCCGATCTCGTCCAGCGTGACGTGCTTCTGGGTCATGATGCCCTGCATGCGCTGCAGCTGTTCGCGCTTGTTGGCGATTTCGCGGGCCGAGCGGTCGTCGTCCATCACGTTGAACAGGTCACCGGCCTGCGGGGCGCCGTTCAGACCCAGCACCTGTACCGGGGTCGACGGTCCGGCCTCCTGCACCTTCTTGCCGTTCTCGTTGAACATCGCCTTGACACGGCCCGTGTAGGTTCCCGAGAGGATCACGTCGCCGACGTGCAGCGTACCGTTCTGCACCAGCACCGTCGAGACATAGCCGCGGCCCTTGTCCAGCGTCGATTCGATCACCGTGCCGACGGCCTTCTTGTTGGGGTTGGCACGCAGGTTGAGCATCTCGGCCTCGAGCAGCACCTTCTCCAGCAGCTTGTCCAGATTGATGCCCTTCTTGGCCGAAATCTCCTGATCCTGGTATTTGCCGCCCCACGATTCCACGAGGTAGTTCATCTGTGCCAGCTGCTCCTTGATGTGGTCGGGGTTGGCGTTGGGCTTGTCGATCTTGTTGATGGCGAAGACCATCGGCACTCCGGCCGCCTGGGCGTGGTTGATGGCCTCGATGGTCTGCGGCATGACGTTGTCGTCGGCGGCCACGATGATGATGGCCACGTCCGTAACGGCCGCACCGCGTGCACGCATGGCCGTGAAGGCCTCGTGACCCGGCGTGTCGAGGAAGGTGATCTTCTGCCCGTTGAGTTCGACGCTGTAGGCACCGATGTGCTGCGTGATACCGCCGGCCTCGCCCTCGATGACGTTTGTCTTGCGGATGTTGTCCAGCAGCGACGTCTTACCGTGGTCGACGTGGCCCATGACCGTCACGATGGGCGGACGCGGAACGAGATCCTCCTCCTTGTCCTCCTCGTCGGCGATGGCCTCCTGGATGTCGGCCGAGACGAACTCGATCTTGAAGCCGAACTCCTCGGCCACAACCACCAGAGCCTCGGCATCCAGACGCTGGTTGATCGACACCATCAGTCCGAGGTTCATGCAGGCCGTGATGACCTCCGTGGGCGAGACGTTCATCATTGTCGCCAACTCGTTCACGGTCACGAACTCCGTGACCTTAAGCGTCGAACGTTCCTTCTCTTCGCGCTGTACCTCCTCATTCATGCGCTCGGCCACGGCTTCGCGCTTGTCACGACGGTATTTGGCGCTCTTGCTCTTGGCGCCCTTGGCCGTCAGACGGGCCAGCGTATCCTTGACCTGCTTCGAAACCTCCTCATCGCTCACTTCCGGACGCAGGACCGGTTTCGGGGTATTCTTGTTCTTGTTGCGACGTCCCTCGCCCGGACGCGGCTGGTTGTTCTGGCCGCCCTGACTGCCGCGATTGTTCTGACCGCCCTGACTGCCGCGATTGTTCTGACCGCCCTGACTGCCGCGGTTGTTCTGGCCTCCCTGGTTGTTCTGGCCGCCCTGACTGCCGCGATTGTTCTGACCGCCCTGACCGCCGCTCTTCTGGGCACGGTTCACGTCGACCTTCTCCTTCTGCAGGCGTTTGCGCTTGTGCTTGCCGCCCGGAACGAAGCCCGAGACGTCCATCGTTCCCAGCACCTGCGGACCGGTCAGCGTCACCGTGGCCGGACGGAAGATATTGTCTTTCGGAGCTTCGGGTTTCGGAGTCTCCTCGCTTTTGGCCGGTTGTGCGGCCGGTGCCGATGCGGGCTGTACCGTGGGGTTCGGCGCTTCGGCGGCGGATTGTGCGGCCGGTTGGGCCGGCTTCTCGGCAGCCGGCGTCGTCGGATGTGCTTCGGCCTTCGGCGTCTGCTCGCTCTTCGGCTCACTCTTTACGGCCGGAGCGGGTGCGGGCTGTGCTGCGGGTTTCGGTGCCTCGGCAGCGGGCTGTGCGGCCGGCTGGGCCGGCTTTTCGGGAGCCGGAGTCGTCGGACGCGTTTCGGCCTTCGGCGTCTCGGGCTGTTCGGCCACGGCACTCTCGGCGGCCTTGGCCGTCTGGTTCAGCGTCTGCACGGTGGGACGCTTGGCCGAGAGATCAATCTTGCCGAGGAACTTCGGCTGCTGGATCTCGTCCTTGACGTGGATCATGTGGCTCTTGATGACCACCTCCTTCTCCTCTTCACGCTCCTGTTTGCGGGCCTCCTCGAGGGTGATGGTCGTCTGCTTCTGCGCGATGCGTTCACGAACCGATTCCCGGGCATTCACGGCGCTGCGGTTCGAGCCGAACTCCTTCTCCAGAACGGCATAGGTCTCGGCGTCGACCAGCGTGTTGGGCGACCCGTCGCTCTTGATGCCCTTCTTTTGCAGGAAGTCCGTGATGGTGTTCAGTCCGACCTTGAACTCCTTGGCAACCTGAATGAGTCTTAATTTTCTTTCATTACCCATATTGTCCTGTTCTCCTTTCTTCCTTGATGATTATTCGAATTCGGCCTTCAGAATCTCGACGACCTTCTGTGCCTGTTCCAGTTCGAGGTCGGCACGTGCGGCGATCTCCTCTACGGGGAGTTCCAGTACGCTCTTGGCCGTATCGCAGCCGGCGGCCTTCAGGGCGTCGATGATCCAGCCGTCGATCTCGTCGGCGAACTCCGTCAGGGCTACATCTTCCTCCTCGACTTCGCGGTAGACGTCGATGTCGTAGCCCGTGAGCATCTTCGACAGACGGATATTCAGACCTCCCTTGCCGATGGCCAGCGACACCTGGTCGGGTTTCAGGTAGACCGAAGCGGTCTTCTTCTCCTCGTCAACGGTGATCGAGGAGATCTTGGCGGGGTTGAGCGAACGCTGGATCATCAGCTGCGGGTTGGCCGTGTAGTTGACCACGTCGATGTTCTCGTTGCGCAACTCCTTGACGATCGAGTAGATGCGCGAACCCTTCATGCCGACGCAGGCGCCTACCGGGTCGATGCGTTCGTCGTAGGATTCGACGGCCACCTTGGCGCGTTCGCCCGGGATGCGGGCGATCTTCTTGATGGTGATCAGACCGTCGTAGATTTCGGGCACCTCCTGCTCGAACAGCCGCTCGAGGAACTGGTTGGCCGTACGCGAAAGGATGATCCGCGGCTGGTTGTTGTTCATCTCCACCGACTTGACGATGGCCTTGATCGTATCGCCCTTGCGGTAGAAGTCGTTGGGGATCTGCTCGGCTTTCGGCAGGATGAGTTCGTTCTCCTCGTCGTCGAGGATCAGCACCTCCTTCTTCCAGACCTGGTAGACCTCGCCGGTGATGATTTCGCCGACCTTCTCCGAATATTTTTCGTAGAGGCTGGCCTTTTCGAGTTCGAGGATGCGCGAGGCGAGGTTTTGGCGCAGCGAGAGCACCGTGCGGCGGCCGAACGACGAGAGTTTGATCTCGTCGGCATATTCGTCACCGATTTCGTAGGTGGGGTCGATGGCCTTGACCTCCGAGACGGCGATCTGCGTATTGGGGTTTTCGACGGCTCCATCCTCGACGACGGTCCGGTTACGCCAGATCTCCAGGTCGCCCTTTTCGGGGTTGATGATCACGTCGAAGTTCTCGTCCGTCTCGTACTGTTTCTGCAGCGCGTGGCGGAAGACGTCCTCCAACACGCCGATCATCGTCGACTTGTCGATGTTCTTCAGCTCCTTGAACTCGGCAAAGTTGCTGATAAGGTTGAGATTGTCCATGGGATGATTATCTTGTTTTTCGATTTTGATTTTTTCGTCTCTATTGTTTTGCAGCCCGGCGCGTTCCCGGAGCCTCATTGCTTGTTTGTTGTACGGCCCGGCGCCTGCCCAAACCTTATATTATGCGGCCCCGGTCCCTTTTTCGTTACGTGGCCCGGCCCCTTTTTTGTTATGCGGCCCTGCTCCTTTTATACGGCTTCGGCACTTGCTATGCCCCTTCTCGCTTGCTTCTCTTCTCCTCTTCTCTCGCTCGGCTCTCACCCCCCCCCTCGCTATTTGAAGTCAAGCCACTCCTTCGTGTACTTGATTTCGGAGAAGGGGTAGGTGCGGCTTACCTTGACGAGCTGCTTGCGTTTCTTGCCCTCGACGGCCTGCTTCTCCTCGTAGGAGAGGGTGATGCCCTCGTCTGTGACCTCGTCCAGCCGGGCCAGCAGCTTGATGCCGCTTGTCAGCAGCACCTCCACCGAACTGCCCACCAGCTTGCGATACTGGCGCAGCGAGCGCAGTTCGGAGCCGATACCGGCCGACATGACCGTCAGCGAGAAGTCTTCGGCGTCGCGGTCGAGCTCGGCCTCGATGGCGCGGCTCAGTTCGGCACAGGCGTCGATTCCGACCGACGTGTCGCTGTCGATGGTCAGTTCGACCTCGTTGGCGGGATTGCAGGTACAGTCGACGACAAAGAGGTCCGTACCTTCGAGTTTGCGTTCGGCTATGGCCGTGATTTTCTGAATATCCATCATGTTTCGGGTAAGTTCAACCACGAAATAAGGGGACATATAGTCCCCTTATCGCTGCGTTCTCGGTCTTTCGACACGGCAAATATAGTAATATATTTCCGATATACCAATATTTGTTGGCGAAAAGCGTGAAAAATCAGTTGTCAATCTTCGAAGCGTAGGGTTTGATGATGCCTCGCTTCGATTCGCGGATGAATTGCAGCAGATAGTCGCGTTCGGGGCTTTGCGGAATCTGCCGCTCGACCTCCTCGCAACCGGCCATGTAGTTCAGCCCGCTCTGGAAGAGGATGCGGCAGGCGTCGTGGATCTCGCCGATGCGCTCGGGCGTGAATCCGCGGCGCGAGAGTCCCACCTTGTTGATGCCGGCGAAACGCAGCGTGTCGTTGCGTACGATGATGTAGGGGGGCAGGTCCTGACTCAACAGCGTGCCGCCCTGGACCATCGAGTGGTCGCCGATGTGCACCCACTGGTGGATGGCGACATGGCCGCCGATGACCACCCAGTCGCCGATATGGACCTCGCCGGCCAGCGAGACGCGGTTGGCGATGACGCAGTGGTCACCCACCACGCAGTCGTGGGCCACGTGGACGTAGGCCATCAGCAGGTTGTGCGAACCCACGCGCGTGGTTCCCGTCGAGGCGGTTCCGCGGCTGATGGTGACACACTCGCGGATGTCGTTGTAGTCGCCGATTTCGGCCGTCGTGGCCTCGCCCTTGAACTTGAGGTCCTGGGGCAGGCATGAGATCGAGGCGGCGGTGTGGATTCGGCAGCCCTTGCCGATGCGGGCTCCGTCGTGGATCACGGCGCCGGGACCGATCCAGCAGTCGTCGCCGATGACGACGTCGCCGGCGATGTAGGCGAAGGGTTCCACCGTAACGTTGTTCCCGATTTTGGCATCGGGGTGAATGTAGGCCAGATTGCTTATCATAACATTGCGATTACTTCTTGTTCTTGACGACCTGGGCCATCATCACGGCTTCGCAGGCAAGTTTCTCGCCGACGAAGGCCTTGCCCTCGACGACGGCCACGCCGCGGCGGATGGGTTCCAGCAGGTGGATTTCGAATTGGAGCGTATCGCCCGGCACGACCTTGTGCTTGAACTTCACGCTGTCGATCTTCATGAAGTAGGTCGAATAGTTCTCCGGGTCGGGCACCGAGTTGAGGACCAGAATGCCGCTGCACTGGGCCATGGCCTCGACGATCAGCACGCCCGGCATGACGGGTTCGTTGGGGAAGTGTCCGACGAAGAAGGGTTCGTTCATCGTGACGTTCTTGATGCCGGCCACGTCGGTCTTGTCGCAGTAGAAGATGCGGTCGACGAGCAGGAACGGCGGACGGTGGGGCAGCATGCGGCGGATGTCGTTGATGTCGTAGAGCGCCGGTTTGCGGCAGTCGTAGGTGAAGCGGGGCTTTTCGCCGGCCTTGCGGATGGCGTGTTTGAGCTGCTTCATGAACTCCGTGTTGGCGAAGTGTCCGGGGCGGGTGGCCCATACGCGGCCCTTGATGCGCACGCCCAGCAGCGCGAAGTCGCCCAGCAGGTCGAGCAGCTTGTGGCGGGCCAGTTCGTTGCTGCAGCGCAGTTCGAGGTTGCTCAGATAGCCCGACTTGATCTCGATGTCGGGTTTGTTGAAGATCTTCTTGAGGTGTTCGAGCTGTTCGTCGGGGACGGGATTCTCGACCACGACGATGGCGTTGTCCAGATCGCCGCCCTTGATGAGGTTCATCTTCATCAGGGGTTCGATCTCGTGCAGGAAGACGAACGTGCGGCAGGGTGCGATCTTCTCGGCGTAGTCGTCGCCGGGAACGAACGTGGCGTACTGGTTTCCGATGACCTTCGAGTTGTAGTCGACGTGCACCGAGACGGCGAACTCATCGTCGGGATAGAGGATGATGGCCACGCCCTTTTCGGGGATGGTGTAGACCATCTTTTCGGTGACGTGGTAGAACGAACGTTCGGCCTGCTGGTCGACCAGGCCGGTTTCGGTGATGGCCTTGGCGTAGGCTGCGGCCGAGCCGTCGAGGATAGGGGTCTCTTCGGCGTCGATGTCGATGATGGCGTTGTCGACGCCCAGCGTCCAGAGGGCCGACATGACGTGTTCGATGGTATGGACGCGGTGCCCGCCGAATTCGATGGTCGTGCCGCGCGAGGTGTCGACCACATGGTCGCACAATGCCGGGATTATGGGTTGGCCCTCGATGTCGATCCGTCGGAAGACGATGCCGGTGTTGGCCTCGGCGGGGTTGATGGTCATATTCACGCGGACACCCGTATGAAGACCCTTCCCCGAGAACGAAATCGGAGCTTTCAGGGTTTGTTGTTTAGTTGACATAAGCGGAGTAGCGTATATATTTGCGCCCAAAGGTATAAAATTTTTGGAAAAAAGCCTTATCTTTGTCCGAAATTCCGTGCGGCAACCATGAGTGAAAATCCACAGGTGATACCCCCGAAGGCGCCGCGGCGTCCGCGTCTGAAGCTTCCGTTCGACAACCGTCGCGAGGATGCCGGAACGTGGGCCTACGATCATCGGGTGGGATTGTGTGTGACGCTGATTGCCTATCTGGTGCTGATGATCGTCTTCGTGTCGTCGAAAATCGTCGTCGGACGCCGGGCCAGCCAGCAGGGCATGTATATCGACCTGCAGACGCTGGCTGAACTGGAGCAGGAGCGCGACCGTCTGGAGCGTGAGGTGCGTGAGCGGCAGGAGCAGGATCCCGTCGACTGGCGCAGCATCCGCAATCGCACGTCGAATGAGAATGCCCTCAACGAGGAGCTGCGCGACGACCGCGGGACGAATGCCGCCGAGTTGAACGAGGCGGCGGCCGGGGCCGAAGCCCGCATGCGGGCCAACCGCGAAGCCTATGAGGAGGGGTTGGCCGAGGAGCGGGCCATCCGCCAGCGCCGCGGACAGGGTGGTGAGTCGGAGCATCGCGACGTGCGCGTCAAGGGGCGGGTGACGGTTTCGTTTTCGCTGACCAACCCTGTGCGGACGTCGCGCTGGCTGGAGATTCCGGCCTACCGCTGCGAGGAGGGCGGTGAGGTGATTGTCGAGATTACGGTGAACCGGGCCGGCGAGGTCACGGCGGCCCGCATTCGCGAGGGGGGTGACGAGTGCATGCGTCAGGCGGCGATTGAGGCGGCCCGCGTGTCGCTCTTCAACATCGACTCCTCGGCACCGGCCCGCCAGAGCGGGACGATCACCTACATCTTCATCCCGCAGTAAGCGGCCGACTGCGACAGGGGGCCGGGCCGGCAGGCGGAGTGGTCCCCGGCCGGCCGCAGCGGTTCCGACATGCAGCCCCGCGATGCTGCCCGGAATTGGTCTTGAATTTGTGACAATTGTATGATAACCACATCTCTATGATAATAACAGGTGAAAATTTCGTATTGATCGGTGCCCTGCTGCTTTTCGTGGCGGTGATGGCCGGCAAGGTGGCCTATCGTTTCGGAGCCCCGGCTCTGCTGCTCTTTCTGGGGGTCGGCATGCTGTTCGGACTGAACCTCATCTCGTTCCGCTCGGTCGAGATGACGCAGTTCATCGGTATGATCTCGCTCTGTATCATCCTCTTCACCGGCGGTATGGACACCTCCTTCGAGGAGATACGTCCCGTTCTCGGACCGGGTATTGTGCTGGCGACGGTCGGCGTGGTGTTGACGGCTGCGGTGCTGGCCGGATTTGTCTGGCTCGTGGCGCCGTGGATGGGATTCGAGATGTCGTTCCCGATGGCGCTGTTGTTGGCCTCCACGATATCGTCGACCGACTCGGCCTCGGTCTTCTCCATCCTGCGAAGCAAGAAGCAGGGCCTCAAACAGCACCTGCGCCCGCTGTTGGAGCTCGAAAGCGGCTCGAACGACCCGATGGCCTACATGCTGACGGTGCTGCTGATCAGCGTGCTGAGCAACTCCTCGGAGGGCAACGTCGGCTTCGGTATGGGGCTTGTCTATCTGGTTGTGCAGCTGGTTGTGGGCGCCCTGTCGGGCTATCTGATCGGACGGCTGGCGGTCTGGACCCTCAACAAGATCAACTTGGTCAACCATTCGCTCTATTCGGTGCTGCTGCTGGCCTTTATCTTCTTCGCCTTTGCCTTTACCGACCTGATCAAGGGCAACGGCTATCTGGCCGTCTACCTGGCGGGTCTGGTCGTCGGCAACCACAAGATCGCCCAGAAACGGCAGCTTACGGTCTTCTTCGACGGTTTCACGTGGCTCATGCAGATCGTCATGTTCCTCACCCTCGGCCTCTTCGTCAACAGCGACGAACTGCTGCGTCCCGAGGTGCTGATGCTGGGCGGCGCCGTCGGTCTGTTCATGATCGTGGTGGCGCGTCCGGTGTCGGTCTTCGCCTGCCTGCTGCCCTTCCGCAACTTCTCGACCCGGGCCCGGTGGTACATCTCGTGGGTCGGGCTGCGCGGTGCGGTGCCGATTCTCTTCGCCACCTATCCGATGATGGCCGGCATCGAGCATGCCGAGTTGCTCTTCAACGTCGTCTTCCTCTCGACGATCCTTTCGCTCGTCATCCAGGGTACGACCGTCAGCGGCATGGCCAACCTGCTGGGGCTGGCCTTCGATGAGCGTGAATCGGCCTTCAACGTCGAGATGCACCACGACGACATGAAGTCGGCGCTGACCGAAGTGGAGGTCAACGCCGGCATGCTCGAAGCGGGCCATACGCTCAAGGATATCTCGCTGCCCGAGAATACGCTGGTGATGATGGTCTGCCGCAACGGCGAATATTTCGTCCCGCGCGGGAATACCGAACTGATGGTGGGCGACAAGCTGCTGGTGATCTCCGACCGTAGCGAGGAGGAGTTGGCCGACACCTACAAGAATCTGGGTATCGACAACGTGATGAAAGTCGGTTGACGCCCTTCCGGGGCCGGGCTCCCGAGGGCTTCGGGATGTTCGAGGCTCTCCGGGTTCCCCATACGCCCCACGGCTTCCGCTCCGTTCGGCACATGAAAAGGCCGGATCTCCCGATTGACGGGGGATCCGGCCTTTTCCGTCGTGTTTGCTGTCGTCGTCGGAAGTCGGTTTGTGCCGGCAGGAGGTGTCCTGTGCTGTTTCGGAGCGTATTTCGCCCGGTTCCGGGACCTCTGGCTGACCGGCCCGGGGACTTGCCGTAACGCCTATTTCCCGGCCTCGGAGTGGGCGTTCAGCGGGTCGAAATCGCCCTCCTCGACCCCGCAGTCGCAGAAGTGGAACTCCTCGCGGGCCTTCTCCTTCGGGAAGAGGAAGTAGACGCACGTGGCCTCGGTGCAGAGACGCCCCTCGCTGTCGGTGATGCGCACGGCGATGCGCACCAGATTGCGGCGCTGCTCCTCGACGCGGGCCCGCAGCACAATGTGGTCATCCGAGGTGTGGATCGGGCGGTGGTAGCGCACCTCCATGCGGGTGGTTACGCCGCTGGTCTGGAACTTCCGGAAGACCACCCAGCTGCTGATTTCGTCGGCCAGCGTGGCCTGGATTCCGCCGTGCAGCGTGTCGACCCACCCCTGGAATTCGGGGCGCGGGTGCCAGAGGCTGACGATCTCCTCGCCGTCTTCGTAGAACTCCATGCGAAGCCCCTCGGGGCTGTGAGGGTCGCAACCGTAGCAGCGGTACCCCTCCATGCCGCGCCAGGGATTGATGATGCGTTTCATGTCTCAGCAGATTTTTCTCTTCCGACAAAGATAGCGATAAATTCGGTTTGCGGGACATTGCGGCGGTCTGTTGTGTCCGGATCGGAGAAGATCGTTCCCTTTCGGAACACCTTTTCGGAAGACCTTTCGGGGCACAAACAAAGGGACGGCGATCCGCTGATCACCGCCCTTCGTCGGATTTTGTCCTTGGCTTTCGGTTACTTCTGTTTCTTCGGATAGAAGAGCCTGTAAACGCCGGACGTAGTGGCCACGGGGCGTTTATCGTTGTACATGTAATACGCTGTGAGGAAGGTGAGGAACGAGGTCGACTGGTAGTCCAACAGGTAGAGCTTCAGCGTGTCTTCACTGGGATCCTGCGCCTGAACCACGCGTACGCCGATGTAGGCATTCTTGTCGGCGCCGGTCGACGTGGCCGAGAAGTCGCGGTTGCAGTTGTCCAGATTGATCAGCAGAAGTTGGTATTCGATCGTTCGATCAGAGATGTCTCTGACAGAGCACTCCTTGTCCGTAGGGACCATGTTGCTGGTCTCGCCGAAGAAGTTCTTCAGATCGGACTGCAGCGAGGTGGTCAGCACGTTCTTCTCCGTATCGAAGGTGAAGGTATCGGCCTCAGTGGCTGCCGGGAATCCCGTGAAGGCATCGTCGCTGAAGTACCAGTAACCTTTCATCGCCTCCTTGTCGGTCGGCTGTTGGTAGACATACCACGTACCTTCGATCTTGAAGTAGTCCGAACCGATGATCGTGATGGTGTACTCGCCCGGATCGCCCGCTACATACTGGACGGCCGACGGATCGACCTTCAGTACGATCTTGTCCTTGCCCTCCTCCTTCTTGAGGAACTTCAGCTGGGCGGGGGCCGTCAACATGCCCTTGCCGTAGCCAAATTCGGGCTCACCGACAAATTCGAAGTGTTCGCCCAGCACGGCCGTCGATTTCTCCTCGTCGACCGTGGAGCCGCTCCTTGAGAAAGTCTACCTCCAGACCGGCCTTCATGTCACGCGTCCGCTCCCAGCGCAGGTGGGGGGCGGGGCATTGCGGATCGTGCCGATGCGGTACGAATCGGTGTCGGTGATGCGGAAGTTGTTGTCGTAGTCCATGATGAAGACCGGATAGACCGTCTTGTTGACGCTGCCCGTGTAACCGGTTGCCAGACGCCGCGTCATCGAGCTGACGACCTTCTTGATGTTTCCCTTCATGAAGTTCTCCTCGTCGATGTTCCACGAGAAGCCCGCCGACCAGTTGACGTTGAACTGCTCATCGCTTCCGAAGTTGTTCGAACCGTCCGTGCGGGACGTAGTTTGAGAAGCCGCAGACGCGGCCCTGTCGGTCGGTGGCGGCGGGGTATATCGGATGCAGATCGACGTTGCGGCCGTCGTTGCCCGACGACATGATCAGCAGCACGTCCCGCCGGTCGCCGTAGCAGAGCCGCATGAGCGGGTCGCACACCCCGAAGGTCTTTTCGATCCGCCGATGACGGCAACTACGACCGGATAACCGGACGGGGTGCGGGGTGTCGGAAAATTTTCCTTCCTCCCCCCTTGGATTTTGTCTACCTGCGCGATACCGATTCCGCAGAGCGAGTCCGCATCGGTAAGGTACCAACCGTCGTTCAATCCGTTCGGTAGACCGGCAAAGACCGGGAACGACGGCACCACCAACAGCGGGGAAAGTGTTCAAAAGGTGCGATAATTTATCAAAATGACCTTTTGTGATGGGGCCGTCCGGTCTCTATCCGGTCCGGGGGAGGGTCAGCGGAGGCGGTTGCGCAGGAAGCTGCGGCGGGCGTAGGCGAAGAAGAAGAGTACGCCCACGACATTGACGGCAAAGGCCAGCCAGAAGGCCGCCCCGTAGCCGCCCAGGTGTTCGGCGACGCTGCCGCCGCCGATGATGCCGATCCCGACGCCGAGGTCCCACGAGGTGAGGATCGTCGAATTGGCCGTACCGCGGCGTTCGTGCGGGGCCAGGTTGATGAACATGGTTTGCATGGCCGGATACATGTGTCCGTTTCCGAGGCCGATCATCAGGGCGGCGGCGTAGTAGCCGTAGAGGTTCGGCACGGCCGTGAAGACCAGATAGCCGCACATCGACATCAGCATGCCGGCCGAGGCATTCTGGACGATCTTCCCCTCGCGCAGCGAGCGGCTTCCGACCAGCCGTGAGAGGATCAGTCCCACGGCCAGCAGCATGAAGAAGGTGCCCGATCCCGAGGTGATGTGCAGTACCTCCTGGCTGTAGATGGCGATGTAGGTCGAGATGACGCCGAACGAGAAGGCGAAGGCGGCGATGCAGATCCCTTCGCTCCACCCCTTGAGCAGGACGAAACGGTCGAGCGAGACCTTGCTTTCGCGGCGGATCGGCTGTCGTTCGCGGCAGTGGATCGTCGAGTCGATGACGAGTCCCGCGAAGGCGATCACCAGCGAGAGGGTGAAGAGCAGTTCGAAGTTGTGGATCGTGTGGTAGATGTAGAGGCCCATCGAGGGTCCGATGGCCATGGCGATGTTGTTGCTCAGGCCGTAGTAGCCGATACCTTCGGAGCGGCGTTCGGGGTGGAGCACGTCGACGGCCATGGTGCTGCTGGCGACGGTCGTGGCGCCGAACGGTGCGCCGTGCAGCGTGCGGATGGCGGCGAACAGGACGAGCGATCCGGTGATGAAGTACCCGGCGAAGAAGAGCGCAAAGCAGAAGTAGCAGATCAGAAGTACCTTCTTGCGGGGGAAGGTGTCAACCACGAAGCCGCTGAATGGTCTGACACAGAGGGCCGTGAGGGTGTATCCGCTCAGTACGATGCCGATCATGGCCTTGCCGGCCGAGAAGGTGTCGCGCAGGTAGAGCGGCAGCAGCGGCGCCAGCAGATAGAATGCGAAGAAGAGCATGAAGTTGGCGATCCATACCTTCACGTAGTTGCTGTTCCAGAGAACGGGGCGTGCCGTTCGATTCTCACTTTCGTTCATTGCTTGTCAGATTTTGCGGGGCGGGTGCATCGTTGCGGGTAGCGGGGCGGCGTAAGGGCATGCCGGGCGAAGAAGGGACGGATGCCGGTATGCCGCGGCCTTACCCGTCGGCGACGGATCGGTCCGGGCCGCAAAGGTAGTGATTTTGAGCGCAGGTTGATCCGCCGCCGGGGAGAAAAACGCATTTTCGGGTCGGTCGGGGCTTCCGCGGAGGCCGGATTTTGCCGTTGCTGCCGTTCTCCTGTCGCTGTCCGTTGCCGCCCGTCGTCAGATCCCGCCGCCGTTCTCGAAGGTCGAGATCGTGGCCCGTCCCTGGATGACCCGCGAGTGAGGGGCCAGATCGGTGGTTTGCCAGACGTTGCCGCCGATGACAGAGTCGTGGCCGATGCGCACGCGCCCGAGAATCGACGAGTTGGAGTAGACCACCACACGGTCCTCGAGAATCGGGTGGCGTGCCTCGCGCAGGATGTGCCCCTCGTCGTCGAACTTGAAACTCTTGGCGCCGAGCGTCACCCCCTGGTAGAGTCGTACGTGGCTGCCGATGATGCAGGTTTCGCCGATGACGACGCCCGTGCCGTGGTCGATGCTGAACGAATCGCCGATCACGGCTCCGGGGTGGATGTCGATTCCCGTCATCGAGTGGGCCCGTTCGGTGATCATCCGCGGCAGGATCGGAACCCCGGACTCCCACAGCGCATGGGCCAGCCGGTAGTGGGTCATGGCCACCAGCGCCGGGTAGCAGAGAATCACCTCTTCGCAGCCCGACGCCGCCGGATCGCCGTCGCAGACCGCCCGCACGTCGGTTCCCAGCCGGCGGCGCAGTTCGGGCAGCATTTCGAGCAGCCGGCGGGCCGTCTCCGCGCCGAACCGTTCGGCCGCTGTGTCGGACGTGGCGGCGTCGCTCGCGCGCGGCATCGCATCCGCACCTTCTCCGGAGGTGGATTCGAATGGGGCGGAGGCGTCGGGGGAGTCGTTGTCCGGGGTGCGGCCGTGGAAGACGGCGAAGGCCCGGGCGCACTGCCGGGTGAGGTGCCCGGCCAGCTCGGTGAGCTGCACCTCGGGGGGCCGCCGGTCGAAATACCCGGTGAAGACCACCGAGCGGAACCCTTCGACGATGCGCTCCAGCGCCGTGGGGTCGATCCCGGCGGCCGCCAGGACGGGAATGTGCGGATCGTGCGCCGTGAGGCGTGCGGCCAGTTGCCGCAGCTGCCGGTCGGAGAGCCCGGCCGGGGCCGCAGCGCCCGCGGGACGCTGCGGCTGTGGGGTAGCGGGGGTGATTCTCATAACTGGAGGTCGGCCTTGAAGTTGTCGAAATCGTAGAGGGCGGTCGAGAGGTAGCGTTCGCCGGTGTCGGGTAGCAGGACGACGATCGTTTTGCCGCGCAGCGCCTCCTGACGGGCCAGATGCAGCGCGGCCCAGAGGGCGGCCCCCGACGAAATGCCGGCCAGCAGCCCCTCGCATCGGGCCAGCATCCGTGCCGCGGCAATGGCCTGTGCATCGTCGACGCGGAGGATGCGGTCGACGACCGTCGGGTCGAAGTTCGCCGGGACGAATCCCGCCCCGATGCCCTGAATGCGGTGGGGCCCCGGCTGCCCGCCCGACAGCACGGGCGACGCGGCGGGCTCCACGCCGACGATCTCCACCGCCGAATTCAGCTCCTTGAGGCGGCGGCCCGTGCCGCTCACCGTGCCGCCGGTCCCGACCCCTGCCACGAAGAGATCGACCCGTCCGTCGGTGTCGCGCCAGATTTCGTCGCCCGTCGTGCGGTAGTGGCGTTCGGGGTTGGCCGGATTCTCGAACTGCTGGAGGATCACCGATCCCGGGATCCCGGCCTGCAGCGCCCGGGCCCGGGCAATGGCCCCGGCCATCCCTTCGGCACCGGGCGTCAGCTCCACGCGTGCGCCGTAGGCCGCCACGAGGCGCCGCCGTTCGATGCTCATTGTCTCGGGCATGGTCAGGATGAGCCGGTAGCCCTTCAGGGCGCACACCAACGCCAGCCCGACGCCGGTATTTCCGCTCGTGGGTTCGATGATCGTGGCGCCGGGATGCAGTTCGCCGCGCGCCTCGGCCGCCTCGACCATGGCCAGCGCCACGCGGTCCTTGACGCTCCCTGCGGGGTTGCGCGATTCGACTTTGGCCACGATGCGGGCCGCGGCGTCTGTCCGGCGGCCGAGGCGCTGCAGTTCGACCAGCGGTGTGCGGCCGATGAGTTCCAGTACGGAGTTTGCGATTGTTTCCATCTTTTTTCGGGTTTGGATACGAAAACGGGGGCTGCAGTCAACTCCTGCTGCCCCCGTTCGTATGGGTGAATTGAATGTTTGTTTGGGAAATGCGGTTTTCAGACACTTTGAGGTCCCGGCCTCCGCGCGGCAGCAGGCACGATGCGGCGGCAACGATTGGCAATCGCTGCACAACAACATATCATCTGATTCATGGCTGCCATCATCTTCGGGGCATTTCGTAACCTCTTTTCAAACGGGGGGTTGCGGCAGATTCCGCGCGTGTTCGCCGACCCGTCGGGGACAAATATAGGGAATCGGATCGGAAAATGCAAATCGGCGCGCGAAATGGACGTGCCGGATTGTAGCGGCGGACGAAGCGGTTCCGTATTGGGGGGGGGCTCTGTCGCCGGCTCCGGCCCGGTTATCCGCTTCCTGGCCCGGACCTGGTTATCCGCCCGTCGGCGGGGCGTTTTTCGCCTGCCGGTGTTGCTGCCACCACTCCGAGACCCACATCACTCCCAGTCCGATCCCCACGCCGACGACCGACTCCAGAAAACGCAGCACGCAGTTGATGGCCGGAGGCAGGCGGGGGTTCTCCTGCGAGATGAGCAGGATGACGATCAGCGTGATGGTGGCGATGTGTCCGTTGACGTAGATGCCGAGCAGCATGCTGACGATCTCGAGCAGGAAGATCGTCAGGAGCATCCCGGCGACGGAGAAGTGCCAGATGCTCAGGTAGCAGAAGGCGATCAGGGCGCCGATGAAGGTCCCCAGCACGCGCATCCAGCCGACCGGAAGCGACTGTTTGAGTCCGGGCTTCTGCAGCACGACCACCACCGACGTGCAGGCCAGCATGGCCCCCATCCAGTGCGAGGCGGCGTGAAAGGGTCCGGTGACGTAGGTCCCCACCAGATAGGCCAGCAGTACGCCGACGCACGTGGCGGCGGCATTGACGGGCTGGATTCTCCCGGCAAGGCGCCGCAGCAGCGCTTCCCGCGCGGCGGGCGTATCGGTGGTGGGGCGGTTGGTGGTCATCGACGCATGACCCCGCAAGAAACGGGCCGGAAATCCGTCGGACTGCGCGTTGTGTCTATATGTTGCTGATTGTGAGTGGAGAACCGCATGGAGCGGCATAACAGCCCGTATGTGCCGTAAAAAAGTGGTTGCATTTGGTAAAAAAAGATTACCTTTGCTGGAGATCCGGTCGAAGCGCATGGGAAGGCCTGTTCGGACCCTCCCGGTTTCGGCGGCCGGATCTGTACAACGTAGTCGGGACCTCATTTGTCGGACGAAACATATGGTGATGGAAAACGGACGGTTGCAACTCTTGCTTACTCCTGCCGAATTCGGGCAATTCTTCTCCGAATTCAAACCCCGTTTTGTCGCCGTAGCGTGTCGTTATGTCCGCAATGCCGCCGTGGCCGAGGATATCGTTTCGGACAGTTTCATGGCCTTTTGGGAGATTCGTGAGAGTCTGCCCGCCGATATCAACATTCCGGCCTATATCCTTACTTCGGTCAAGAACCGCTGTCTGAACCATCTCAACGCCCAACTCCGTCATCGTCTGGCCGAACAGGATCTCCATTCGACCCGCCAGCGGTTGCTCATGGCCGACGTGCGCTCGCTCTCGGCCTGCGATCCGGACCGCATCTTTTCGAAGGAGATCCGCCTGCTGTCCGGCGGCGCCATTGCCCGCATGGGCGAGATGACCCGCCGCGTTTTTCTGCTGAGCCGCCAGGAGGGGCTGACCTACAAGGAGATTGCCGACCGGCTGGGCATTACGGTCAGCCGGGTCAATTTCGAGATGCGGCGGGCACTGGATCTTCTGCGCGAGGCGCTGAAGGACTATTTGCCGGCCACACTCATCTTCTGGCTGTTTTCGAACCGCTTCTGACCGCCCGGGACCTCCCCTTCGGTGCGGACAGTCCCCGCTTTCCTTTTTTTATCGTCCCTTTCCGAACGCCCCTCCCGGACTCTTCGCTCCGGAGGGGGGGAGCGGATCTCCGTGCCCGAAATTTTTCGCCGTCGAAACCCGCCCCGGAATGGCTCTGAGGGCCGATTTTTCCGGAAAATGAAAAAAATCGGTTTTTTTACTACTCATCCCCTTCGGTTGTTTGTTATCCTTATACAACGCCGAAAAGATGGACGATCTCACACTTCAGAAATATTTGCGCAACGAGCTCTCGGAAAAGGAGCTCGTCGAGGTGCTCGACTGGCTGGACGCGTCGCCCGAAAATCAGCGCCGCCTCGACCGTCTGGATTACCTCTCGAACGTGGCAATCCTCCTCGGCCCTGCGGAACAGCCTGCCGCGACCCTTCGCCGTCCGATGTCCCGCTGGCGGCGGACCCTGCGCTGGAGCGCCGGCATCGCCGCCGGACTGCTGGTGGGGCTGGGTATCGGGCAGCTGCTGAGCCACCGGGCGATGGATCTGCGTTCGCAGGAGTTCATGACCATCACCGCCCCGAACGGGCAGAGCATCTCCGTGACCCTCAACGACGGTTCGCACGTCTGGCTCAACGCCGGCTCGACACTCGAATATCCGACCCTGTTTTCCTCCCGCCGGCGCCAGGTCCGAGTCTCCGGAGAGGCGATGTTCGAGGTCGAACACGATGCCTCGTGGCCCTTCGTGGTCGAGACCTTCGCCTGCGAGGCCGAGGTGCTCGGCACGAAGTTCAATATTCTGGCCGATGCCGACAACCACAGCTTCTCGGCCGCCCTGCTCGAGGGCCGGCTCAAGATCCGCAACCGGGAGCATGCCGACGAGAGCCTGATCCTCTCGCCCAACGAGGAG
The DNA here is from genome assembly GCF_944320325.1 of Alistipes megaguti. Lineage (NCBI taxonomy): Bacteria > Pseudomonadati > Bacteroidota > Bacteroidia > Bacteroidales > Rikenellaceae > Alistipes > Alistipes megaguti. The sequence continues at coordinate 13,918 of NZ_CALUHA010000019.1, read as the reverse complement.
GCGAATCTCGTCGACAGCCATCTGCAGCTCGAGAAGATCTCCGATCCGGACGATTTCCGCTGGGTCGACGGTTTGATGAACCTCAACGGACTGACCTTCGGCGAGGTGATCGACAAACTCAAACGCTACTACGGCGTGCAGATCGTCGTCGAGGGCCCCGGCAACCTGACCGACCGCCGCTATCACGGCAAGATCCGCGTTTCGTATGGCATTGACCACGCCCTGGATCTGCTGCAGATGATGACCTCGGACTTCACCTATGCGCACGACAACGAAACCAATACCATCTATATTCACCGACGAAGCCGAATGCCTATGAATTGAACCCCTTTCCCTTGTTCTAAGCCACTGTACGTCATGAAAAATCCGCGGATGTGGCAGCACCCGCGGATCGAAGGACAAACAGACCTTGATCGCTAACCTATTTATCCTTTTAACAAATTTATGAAAAAATCAAGTATTAGGCAAGTCAAATGCCTGATTACTCTTGTTTTGGCCGTATTTTTGGGTTTTTCGGTCGCCCGGGCCCAGAATCGGAGCGTGACGGTGAAGCTCGACATGACGAATGTCCCGATGAAAACCGTCATGAACGAAATCGAAAAACAGACCGGATTCCTCTTCCTTTATACCGATGACATCGATACGGAGCGTACGGTCACGCTGCGGATTGATGCGCGTCCGCTGGACGAGGCCCTCGCACAACTCTTCCGCAATACGGACATCACGTACCGGGTCTCCGTGCCGAACATCGTTCTGGCGAAGCGTCCCGCCGCTGTACCCCCCCCCTCGACGGTTTCGGGTGTGGTGAAGGACGCTGACGGTATGGGGGTCATCGGTGCCACGGTTCTCATCGACGGCACGACCGTCGGAACGACCACCGGTATCGACGGCTCGTTTACGCTGACGATCCCCTCGACGGTCGAACAACCCGCGCTGTCGGTCAGTTTTATCGGCTATCAGACCGTGACGCTGGCCGTCGGCAACCGCTCGACGTTCGACATCGTGCTGAAGCCCGAGGCCGTTGAGGTGGAGTCGGTCGTGGTGACGGCCCTCGGCATCAAGCGCGCCGAAAAGGCCCTTTCCTATAACGTGCAGCAGGTCAACTCCGAGTCGATCGTGGCCAACAAGGATGCCAACTTCATCAACTCGCTGAACGGCAAGGTGGCCGGTGTGACGATCAACGCCTCGTCGTCGGGTGTGGGCGGCGCCTCGAAGGTGGTCATGCGCGGTACGAAGTCCATCTCGCAGTCGTCCAATGCGCTCTACGTGATCGACGGCGTGCCGATGTTCACCAAGGCGCAGGACGGCGGCACGGAGTTCGCCTCGCAGGGTACGACCGACCCCATTGCCGACATCAACCCCGAGGACATCGAGTCGATCTCGGTGCTGACGGGTGCCGCGGCGGCGGCCCTCTACGGCTCGGATGCGGCCAACGGCGCCATCGTCGTGACGACCAAACGCGGTCAGGCCGGCCAGCTGTCGGTCACCGCCACGGCCGGTGTCGAGGTGATGTCGCCCTTCGTGCTGCCGCAGTTCCAGAACCGCTACGGCACGGGCAACCTCACCACGCCGATCAACGTCAACAGCTACAGCTGGGGCAAACGCCTCAACGAGGTCAACCGCATGGGGTATGATCCCCGCTCGGACTACTTCCGCACGGGAGTCAACAACACCGAGAGCGTCTCGCTCTCGACCGGTACGGAGAAGAACCAGACCTATCTGTCGGCTGCGGCGGTCAACTCCGAGGGCATTGTTCCCAACAACAGCTACGACCGTTACAACTTCACGTTCCGCAACACGACGTCGTTTCTCAACGACCGCATGAAGCTCGACGTCGGCGCCAGCTACGTGCTGCAGAAGGACCTGAACATGATCAACCAGGGTACGTATAACAACCCGCTGACGGGCGCCTACCTCTTCCCGCGCGGCGACGACTGGGAGGATATCAAGATGTACGAGCGTTACGACCCCGTGGACAAGATCTCGAAGCAGTACTGGCCCATGGGCGACGGCAGCATCACGATGCAGAACCCCTACTGGGCCAACTACCGCAACCTGCGCGGCAACCGCAAGGACCGCTACATGCTCAGCGCCCAGCTGTCGTACGACGTGTTGGACTGGCTGAACCTCTCGGGCCGCATCCGCATCGACAACTCGCACAACACCTACACCGAGAAGATGTACGCCTCGTCGAACGTGCAGCTCACCGAGCAGTCGTCGAACGGTCTGTACGGCGTGACGAAGACGATGGACCGCCAGGTCTACGGCGATGCGCTGGTCAACATCAACAAGACGTTCGGCGACGACTGGTCGCTGCAGGCCAACATCGGCGCCTCGTTCTCCGACATGAAGAACGACGCCATGAAGATCCGCGGTCCGATCTCGGACGGCACGTCGGGCGAGAAGCAGGGGCTGGCCAACGTCTTCAACCTCCAGAACCTGAGCAACTCGACCAAGACCACCCGTCTGGAGGAGGGGTGGCGCGAGCAGACGCAGTCGCTCTTCGCCTCGGCCGAGGTGGGTTACAAGGGCACCTACTACCTCACGCTCACGGGCCGCAACGACTGGCCCTCGCAGCTGGCCGGTCCCCACTCGAACGCCTCGTCGTTCTTCTATCCGTCGGTGGGCCTTTCGGTGGTGCTGTCGCAGATCATCCCGAACATGCCCGAGAACCTCTCCTATGTCAAGGTCCGCGGATCGTACGCCTCGGTGGGTGTGGCCTTCGAGCGCTACATCGCCAACCCGCTCTATTCGTGGAACGAGAGCGGCCTGTCGTGGAACACCCAGACGCAGTATCCGGCCTTCCACCTCAAGCCCGAACGGACCAAGTCGTTCGAGGTGGGTCTGACGATGCGCTTCCTGCGCCACTTCAACCTCGACGTCACCTACTACAACTCCCACACCTCGAATCAGACCTTCGACCCGCAGCTGTCGGGCGGTACGGGCTTCTCGTCGATCATCATCCAGTCGGGAAACGTGCTCAACCGCGGTGTCGAACTGGCGCTCGGCTACCGGAATACGTGGCGTGACTTCACCTGGGACACGAACTTCACCTTCTCGACCAACCGCAACCGCATCCTCTCGCTGGCCAACAACGTCATCAACTACGCCACGGGCGAGCACTTCTCGATCGAGCGGCTCAACATGGGCGGTCTGGGCGATGCGCAGTTCCTGCTGCAGGAGGGCGGTACGCTGGGCGACCTCTACTCGCGCCGTGACCTGCGCTACGACGAGAACCATGCCATCTACATCGACGAGACGGGCGCCGTCTCGACCGAGACGATCCAGGACGTCAACAAGTATGTCAAGCTCGGCTCGGTGCTGCCCGATGCCAACCTCTCGTGGCGCAACGACTTCCGCTGGAAGAACCTCACGTTCGGCTGCATGGTGACGGCGCGTCTGGGCGGCATCGTCTACTCGCGCACGCAGGCCATGCTGGATCTCTACGGCGTTTCGGAGGCGACGGCCGCGGCGCGTGACGCCGGCGGCGTGTGGATCAACGGCGGCGACGTGGTTGACCCCTACACCTGGTACTCGGCCATCGCCGGCGGTAACTCCATCCCGCAGTTCTACACCTATTCGGCCACGAACGTCCGCCTGCAGGAGGCCTCGATCGGCTACACCATCCCGAAGAAGAAGCTGGGCAACGTCTGCGAAATCACCCTTTCGCTCGTGGGCCGCAACTTGTGGATGATCTACAACAAGGCGCCGTTCGACCCCGAATCGATCGCCTCTACGGGCAACTACTATCAGGGTATCGACTACTTCATGATGCCCTCGCTGCGCAGCGTCGGATTCAACCTGCGTCTCAAATTCTAAAACTCGTCGCACGATGAAATACGATATGATCAAGGCTTCGCTTGCCCTGGCGGCCGTGTGCTGCCTGGGAGCCTGCACGAAAAACTACCTCGAAATCAACAGCAACCCCCACGAGGTCACCAAGGAGCAGATGGAGGCCAGGGACTATGCCATCGCTTCGGGACTCTCGGCCATGTTCGGCACGGTGGTCTCCACCGACGTCAACACGGCGCAGTTCACCGACTGCCTGCTGGGCGGCACGCAGGGCGGCTACTACGCCGACGCCAACAACGGCTGGACGTCGACCATCTCCAAATATAACCCTACGGACGACTGGACCCGCGTCTTCCTCTACAGCGACAAGGTCATCCCGCAGCTCTACAGCAACATGTCCAACATCGAGGGCATCTCGGACGATCCGATGGTGCACGCCATCATGAAGATCGTCAAGGTCTGCGTCCTGAACCGCGTGACCGACACCTACGGCCCGATTCCCTACTCCGAGATCGGCAGCACGGGCAAGATCCAGGTGGCCTATGACCCGCAGTCGGAGGTCTACTCGCAGATGTTCGACGAGCTGGACGAGGCCATCGCCCTGCTCGACGAAAACCTCGACCACAGCATCACCTCGACGACCGACCAGGTCTTCGACGGTACGGCCCGCAAATGGTGCCGCTTCGCCAACTCGATGAAGCTGCGTCTGGCCATGCGTGTGGTCTACACCGATTTCCGCAGCTCGGAGGGGCTCACCCCGCAGCAGCTTGCCGAGGAGGCCGTGGCCCATCCCGTCGGCGTCCTGCAGTCGAACGACGACAACGCGGCCCTCTCGCCGCTGGCCTTCGGCAAGGACGGCAATCCGCTCTACACGGCCTGCATGTACAACACGCCGGTCGGTTCGCTCACCGGCGGCGATTCGCACGCCGCGGCTGACATCATCTGCTACATGAACGGCTACAACGATCCCCGGCGCGAGAAGTACTTCAGCCGCGCGCAGTTTACGGGCGAGAATGCTCCGGAGTATGTCGGCATGCGGCGCGGAGGCGTCATTCCGGCCCTGAGCACCATCGGCCTGCTCTACTCGGGCGTCAACTTCGTCGACGGCATGTCGACCCCCGTGCAGTGGATGAACGCTGCCGAGGTGGCCTTCCTGCGTGCCGAGGGGGCCGGTGTCTTCGGCTGGCAGATGGGCGGCACGGCCCGCGAATTCTACGAGCAGGGGGTGCGCCTCTCGTTCGAACAGTGGGGTGTGGGCGGCGTCGACGAGTACCTGGCCGGTACAACCCTGCCCCAGCCCTATGTCGACCCCAACGACGGATTGTCCTCCTATGACGGGCAGCTCTCGACGCTGGGCGTGGCCTGGAACGACGCCGCCTCGAAGGAGGAGATGCAGGAGCGCATCCTCATCCAGAAGTGGATCGCCAACTTCCACCTGGGCAACGAGGCCTGGGCCGACATCCGCCGCACGGGATTCCCCCATCTGATTCCGGCCGTGGAGTCCGTTGTGGGCAACAACACCCAGGGAGTCCGCAATCTGGAGCTCGGCGCCCGCCGCATGCCCTATCCGGCCGACGAGGCGACCAACAACCCCGAAAACTACGCCCGTGCCGTGGAGCTGCTCGGCGGCTCGGACAACATGGCCACCCGCATGTGGTGGGACTGCAACCCGGCGATCAAATAGGCCGCCGAAGTGTCGAACAACCCAATGAAACTTCGTAACATGAAACAGCTATTTCTTCCGATCCTGGCTGCCGCGGCCCTGACGGTCTCGTGCAGCGAGTGGACGGATCCCGAAAACAAGGATTTCCTGCCTCAGATGTCGCAGAGCGATCCCGCCACGCTGGCTGCGCTGCGTGACTTCAAGGCCTCGGAACACCCCCTGATGATGATGCACATCGAGGGGACGCCGGGCGCTCCCAACCGCCAGAACCAACATCCGATGTCGATGCCCGACAGCGTGGACTTCCTGCTCATGAACCACGCCGACGGTCTCCATGCGACGATTGTCGGCGAGGTGGCCCGGGTGCGGGCCGAAAAGGGCACGCGCACGCTCAACGTCATCTCCTACGACGCCATCCGCGAAGCCTGGGAGACGCTGCGCGACGAGGCCCTCGACGCCGGTGCCGGCGAGGAGTATACCGAAGAGCACTTCGCCTCGTACTGCAAGGCCGAGACCGAACGTCAGCTGACCCTCTGCGAGGCATACGGTCTGGACGGCGTCGTGGCCTCCTATCTGGGCGGTTACGATGCCTCGCCGGCGGCCCCCTTCGTGAAGGCCGTCGATGCCTGGGCCGGACAGCACCCCGACAAGCTGCTCTGTCTGCGCGGCTATCCGGCCTATGTGGCCCGCATCGAGGGGCAGACGCTCGTCTCGCGCTGCAACTACCTGATCATCCTCACCGAGGATGCCAAGGCTACGGTCTCCATCTCGCGCAAGGTGCGCGATCAGCTCACCGACGAGGTGCCGGGTGACCGCATCATCCTCGAGGCTTCGGTGCCGGCGCTGGCCGACGGCGGCGAGGATGCCCAGGTGGGCGCCACGGTGCAGACGGCCGCCGAGTGGGTCATGGACCCCTCGACGTCCAGCACCGTCAAGTGCACCAAGCTCGGACTCTGCGTCTCGAACGCCCAGGAGGACTATTTCAACAAACCGACCTACAAGCGAATCCGTGAGGCGATGGCCATTTTGAATCCCGCCGCCGGCAATGCCAACCCCGAAAACTGACTGTGACCATGAAAAAGAGACTTGCATTCGCAGGATGCCTGATGGCCGCCCTGGCGCTGTCCGCCTGCAAGGGCGACGAGGAGGCCAAATACCACTTCGACAACAAGGTCTTCATCTCCGCAAACTCCTATGCGGATCAGATCTTCGTCAAGCGCGACAACCTCGATGTCACCAAAAACGAAACCTGTAACCTCACCGTAGCCATGGCGCAGCCTGAGGCGCGGGATATCCGGGTGGCCTTCACCGTGGCCCCCGAGCTGGTTGACCGTTACCGGAGGTTCTACGAGGACGACTCGGCCCGGCTGCTGCCCGCCGACGGCGGCTACTACACCTTCTCGGAGGTGACGGCCACGATCGAGGCCGGTGCGGTCGAGAGTGCCCCCGTCGCCTTTTCGTTCGAGAACCTCGACCGGCTGCCCATCGACAGTCGTGAGCGCTACGTGCTGCCGGTGACGATCTCCTCGGCCGACGGTATGGCCGTACTCGAGAGTGCCCGCACGCTCTATTTCGTCTTCTCGAAGGCGGCGCTGATCAACGTCGTGGCCGACATGCAGAACAACTGCGCATGGCCCGAATGGACGGCCGACACCCAGGCCGTGAAGGATATGGAGAGCTTCACGATGGAGGCGCTCATCTATGCCAACTCGTTCAATCGCGAGATCTCGACGATCATGGGTGTCGAGGATCTCTTTATGATCCGTCTGGGCGACAACGGCCCCGCCAACCAGCTGCAGGTGGCCTTCGCCCGGAAGATCTCCGAGGAGGACACCTCGCCCGCCCGCAACCGGATCCCCAACTCGCCCGACAGCCAGTTCGATCTGAAGCCCTTCCGCTGGTACCACATCGCCGTGACGTTCGATCACGGAACCGTCGCCGTCTACATCGACGGCCGCCTCAAGGCTTCGCAGCGTGCCGAGGTCTCGGCGGCGGACGGCCGTACGGCTCTCATCGACAAGGTCAACTTCGCCATCCCGCACTCGGACGAAACCGACGGCAAGCCCCGCTGCTTCTGGATCGGCCATTCGTACCGGCTGCAGACCGACGGCGACCTCTTCTACGAGCGCCGCTTCGACGGCCGCATGAGCGAAGTCCGTCTCTGGAACCGTGCCCTCCCGGCCGACGAGATCAATGCCCCGAACCACTTCTACAAGATCGACCCCGCCTCCGAAGGGCTGGTCGCCTATTGGAAGTTCGACGACAACACCTCGGGAAAAACCGTCCGCGACTACACCTCGAACGGTTTCGACCTCAAGACCGAACGCGAGGTCGACTGGCAGAGCGTCGCGCTGCCCGAAGAGTAGCCCTGTCTCCGATGAGGTCGCCCGCAATATCAATGACAACTCATAAAATCATGTTTACTAACCTTTAATCAACCAAATCAAAGATGAAAAAAACAGGATGGATGCTTTTGGCGGCTCTGTTCGCCATTGCATCGACGGGATTCGTCTCGTGTAAGGATTCCGAGGAGGTCGACAAGCAGAACACGCTCAGTGTGAAGCCGATGTCCGACATCTCGTTCAAGGCTGACGGCAACGAGGACGTGGTCCTGACGGTCGAAACCGACGCCGAGTCGTGGAGCGTCGAGAAGAGCGACTGGATCACGACCGTGAAGGAGGGTAACACCCTCAAGGTCAATGCTCAGGCCAATACCTCCGAGTCGCTGCGCCCGGGGCGTATCACCATCTCGGCCGGCAATGCACAGCCCGTACGCATCAATGTGACGCAGGATGCCGTCGAGGAGGGTGAGATCGTGCTGGGTGTGGCGCCGTCCGACCCGCTGGCCTTCGAGGCTACCGGCAATCAGGCCGTGAAACTTACGGTTACGACCAACGCTCCCGACTGGTCCTTCACCTATCCCGAGGCCTGGATGACCGCCTCGAAGGAGGGCAATACGCTGACGGTCAATGCGCTCGATAACGAGGGCGACGCCCGTGTGGGACAGATCGTCGTCTCGACTTCCGAGGGGGAGAAGAGCGTGAAGATCGCCGTGACGCAGAAGGCCGGTGACGGCGCTTCGGGCGATGTCGAGGCCGTGACGGGCTCGCTCTCGTCGGCCGACGAACTGAAGATCGAATTCCCGGCCGAGAATCCGCAGGCCGTGGTCAAGACGCTGACCTTCACCCTCGAAAAGGCCGTTTCGAACGACGTTCAGGTGATGATCAGTTTCGACGAACGCCGGGTCGAGGAGTACAACTTCGACAACGGTACGGAGTATGAGGTCTTCCCGGCCGAGGCGCTGTCGGTGGCCAACGACGGCCTCATGACGATCGAGAAGGGCGAAACCTCCGCCTCGATCGAGGTGACGGTCAGCCCGAGCGACGAGCTGGCCTACGTGACCACCTACATGATTCCGCTGCAGGCCGTGGCCAAGACCGAAGGCCTGACCGTCAAGAGCGATGCCGCGTATGTCGACCTGTTCGTTTCGAAGGCCAACTCGAAGAAGATCCGCAACATCTGCTATTTCGAGGTCAACGACTGCAACCCGCTCAATGCCCTGGAGTATGTGCTCGAGGACGGTCAGCCCTTCTTCGATGCCGTGGTGCTCTTCGCCGGCAACATCAACTGGGATGCCTCGAAGCAGAAGGTCTACATGTCGGCCAACCCCAACATTCAGGCCCTGCTCGACAACTCCGAAACACTGCTCCAGCCTCTGCGCAAGAAGGGTATCAAGGTGCTGCTCGACATCCTGGGCAACCACGATGCCGCCGGTGTGGCCGGTCTGACCGACTGGGGCTGCGAGCAGTTCGGGCGTGAACTGGCCCAGATCTGCCTCGACTACAAACTCGACGGTATCGGCTTCGACGACGAGTACTCGAGGTACGGCTCCTTGACCAACCAGTGGATTTCGGGTTCCGCCTCCTCGCAGCAGGCTGCACGCCTCTGCTATGAGACCAAGAAGGCCATGAAGGAGCTCTGCCCGTGGGAGACCTGGATCCACCTCTACTACCTGGGCCAGATCTCTTCGAGGCTGCCTTCGGTGACCATCGACGGCGTCGAGCACCAGCCCGGTGAGTTCGTCGACAACGTCTGCGCCGATTACGGCGGCGCCGCAAGCCCCGTCAAGGGGATGGATCTGAGCGGTTGCGCCGGATACTCCGTACAGCTCAACTACAGTCAGACGATGAGTGCCGATCGTGCAAAACAGCTCATGGAACGCGGTTACGGCTGGATCATGTGGTTCGCCTTCGATCCTTCGGGAACGGGAACCGTCGGCAACAACCGCACCCACTCGCTGCAGCAGTTCCGCAACATGGCCCAGGGCTGCTACGGCCAGAGCGTGCTGGATCCCAAGAACGTCTACAACAAGCTGGGCGAGGGCAGCTACGACCCCAACCCGCACCCGATCAACTGATAGGAACGGTCTCCGTCCGGGGGCTTTCCGGCCCGGTCCGGATTGCCGCCCGCGACGGATGCCGATAGGTCAAAAAACCAATTCAGGCAAACATTGTCAAAAACTACTGAAATGAAACTGAACCAATTGTTTGTTTTCGCAGCTTCGGCACTCCTCTTCTGCGGAGCCTGCAACAACAGCGACAAAGATGTGACTCCTCAACCCGTTGAGGATGCCATCTCGATCAATCCCCAGAAAACCACCGTCGGCAGCAAGGGCGGTGAGGTCCCCGTCCTGGTGACCAGCTCGGGCGCCTGGACCCTCAAGGGGGAGGCGAACGACTATGTGACCCCCTCGGCCTCCGAAGGCAAGGATGGCGACGTGGTGACCTTCACCGTGAAGGCCAACGAGAAGGAGGTGGATCAGATCTTCAGCTATACCTTCACCTGCGGTACGAAGAGCGCCCCCCTGCAGATTACCCTCAAGAAGATGGCCTCGCAGAGCGAGGAGCAGCTCGAGATCTTCTATCCCGAAGGCTCGAATCAACTGACCCACGAGGGCGGCAAGGTGACGGTGCTGGTCACCAGCTCCGGAAACTGGACGCTGGAGGGTGAGTCGGACTTCGTGACTCCTTCGGCCACGAGCGGTGAGGATGGCGCCGAGGTGATCTTCGACGTCAAGGCCAACGAGACCGAACAGGAGAAGGTGGCCGACTACACCTTCAAGATGGGTGGCAAGACGGTGGCTTTCCGTATTACGGTGCAGGGCGTCGAGCCCGAGCTGATCGAGATCACGTCGAAAAGCGAGATGAAGCTGGCCTATACGGCCGATGATCGGGTAGCCGTGGAGCTGAAGACCAATGTTGACAGCCGCGACCTGAAGGCCGAAATCACGGGCGCCGACGACGGCTGGCTGACCTGGTCGATCGCCCGTCCGGCAGAGGATGGCTCGGAAAACAAGGTGACGGCCTATTTTGCCGTGCTCCAGAACGATGGCGATGCCCCGCGTGAGGCTACCGTCAAGATCAAGGGGCTGAAGAGCGGTGAGGCCACCCTGAAGATTACCCAGACGGTCAAACCGCAGCTGGCAACCGAAAAACCGGCCTACTTCCTGAGTGTCGATGCCCAGAAGCTGGACATCCCCGTGACGACGAACCTCGAGTTCGATGTCGCACTCAATGAGTCGGGCAACGGTTGGCTGACCTTCGACGGCTATACGGAGGGTGCGCTGCACTTCTCGGTTGCGGCCCTCACCGAAGGCGCTGCCCGCGAGTGCGAGGTGACGCTGACCGAAAAGAATGCGCCGGACAATGCCAAACCGCAGGTGGTGACGGTCAAGGTGACCCAAAAGCCCAAGGGCCTGATCGAGTGCGTGGCCGACATGCGCAAGTCGCGTACCTATTTCTCGACGCTGAAGAACTCCTCGGCGCTGAACAACCTCAAGGATGCGGGTACGATGGAGGCATTGGTCAACATCCAGGAGGAGCGCAAGTCCGGAAGCCTCTCCACCATCATGGGTATCGAGGGCAAGTTCCTGCTGCGTATGGGTGACGTCGGCGTGGGTTGGAATCAGCTGCAGCTGGCCACCTACAGCGGCAACAAGACCGATGCGGCCCTGACGCTTGACAAAATGGATCACTGGTACCACATCGCCGTCGTATGGAGCGGCATCAACGTCTCCTTCTACATCGACGGTGAACTGGCCTATCAATCCTTCCTCTCGCTCTACAACGGGCTGAATCTGGGCGTTACCTATAGCGGTTACGAGAGCGAATACAGCCGGGCCTTCTGGATCGGATATTCGTACAATGCGGATCGTTACTTCCCTGGATACATGTCCGAGGTCCGCATCTGGAATCGCGCCCTCTCGAAGGAGGAGATCAACTCCGAGAATCACTTCTATTCGGTTCCGGTTGACTCCGAAGGTCTGGTGGGCTACTGGAAACTCAACGAAGGTTCGGGCAACACGGTGATCGACTCCTCACCCTCGGGCAACAACATGGTGGGTGAGCACGATGTCCGTACGCAGGGCAACAACCAGGTCGGAACCAGAGGCCTGAACTACGTGGATATGAGTCTGCCCTGATACGGAAATTCGTATTGTCTTCCTGTATGCAGAACGGCCGGGTCTTTCGGGACCCGGCCGTCTTGTTGTCGGGAAGGGCTTTCGCTCCGCTGCCGGCTGTGGACCGTCGGCTGCGGACTGCCGGCTGCGGACCGCCGGTTGCGGACTGCCGGTTGCAGGCCGGAAGGGTAGAGTAGGCGGGGACTGGTACCGGTGCCGATATCGATGCCGGGCGGGGCGAAAATTGGCCTTCCCGATTTTTTGCCCTATTTTTGCAGCCGATCGGCCGTACGGCCGATCGATCAATGCCCGTGTAATATGGATACGACAAACTCTCCGATAAATCCGGCGCCCGTACGTCGCGGCGGATTCTTTGCCCTGACCCCGCTGCTGGTCTTTCTGGGTTGTTACCTTGTGGTGTCGCTGCTGGCCGGCGATTTCTACAAAATGCCTATCTCGGTGGCCTTCATCGCCGCCTCGGTCTACGCCGTGGCCGTGATGCGCCGCATGCCCTTTGCCGAACGCATCGGCCACTTCTCGCGCGGCGCCTCCGACCCGAACATCATGCTGATGATCTGGATCTTCGTGCTGGCCGGGGCCTTCGCCGAATCGGCCCGCAGCATGGGTGCCGTCGATGCCACCGTGGCGCTGACGCTCCATCTGCTGCCCGGAAGTCTCCTTCCCGCGGGGCTGTTTCTGGCTTCGTGCTTCGTCTCGTTCTCGATCGGAACCTCGGTCGGAACGGTCGTGGCGCTGGTCCCCGTGGCCGCGGGTCTGGCCGGTGAGACCGGCATGAACGAGGCCTGGCTGACGGCCATCGTCGTCGGCAGTGCCTTTTTCGGCGACAACCTCTCGTTCATCTCCGACACAACGATCGCCGCCACGCGTACCCAAGAGTGCGACCTGCGCGACAAGTTCCGTGTCAACGTGCGGATCGTCGCCCCGGCGGCCCTTGTCACCTTGGGCATCTACCTCGTCACGGGAAGCGTCGCCCATGTCCCGACCGATCCCGAACCTGTGGTCTGGATGCGTGTCGTGCCCTATCTGTTGGTGTTGGTGACGGCCGTGGCCGGTATGAACGTCATGAAGGTTCTGTTGCTGGGCATCGTTTCGTCGGGGGTGATCGGGCTGGCGACGGGCAGCTTCTCGTTGATGGAGTGGTGCGGCGGCATGGGGCGTGGAATCACCGGCATGGGCGAACTGATCATCATCACGCTGCTGGCCGGAGGCCTGCTGGAGATGATCCGTCTGAACGGCGGCATCGACTGGATCATTTCGGTCATGACGCGCCGCATCTCGGGGCGCCGCGGCGCCGAAGGGGCTATCGCGGGGCTGGTCTCGCTGGCCAACCTCTGCACGGCCAACAATACCATCGCCATCCTGACCGTCGGCCCCATTGCGCGCCGGATTGCCGACCGTTTCGGTGTCAGCCGCCGGCGCAGCGCCAGTCTGCTGGACACCTTCTCCTGCTTCACGCAGGGGCTGCTGCCCTACGGGGCGCAGATGCTCATGGCCGCGGGGCTGACCGGCCTCTCGCCGCTGGCCATCATGCGCTATCTCTACTATCCGGTTGTGCTCGGCGTGGTGACCCTGCTGGCCATCCTCTGGCGCTATCCGCGGCGCATCTGACGGGCCGGTGCCGAAGCGGAGGCCGGGGAACGGAGCAAAACAGGCTCCGGAACGGCGCAGTGAAAATGAACGGGCCGGGGAAGCAACCGCTTCTCCAGCCCGTCTGTTTTGGAAGAGAGGCGCGCCTCTCTCCGGGTTTTCCGAAGTCTGTTCGATGACGGGACGCCCGTTCTCCCCGGCGGTAAACCGGTCAGGCAGCAGAAACAGAAGATGCCGCGGACCTGCGCCAGTCGCGTGATGGTGATTTCCTTGTTGAGCAGCACCTTCAGCTCCTGTTTCTCGAGAAATTCGCGTTCGACCGGCTCGAAATGGAAGTGAACCTGGGCGAAGGGGTCCTTCTTCATCCAACCTTTGGCCAGCGCAATGCGGATAAT
>NZ_CALUHA010000018.1:0-55905 GCF_944320325.1 Alistipes megaguti | reverse complement strand
ACGCGGCCCGTCGCCGGGTCGATGATGACGAGCTGGTCGGTCGTGTAGACGTTGGCCCAGATGCGGCCGTCGATCCACTCCAGTTCGTTGAGGAAGGGGACCGGTTCGCCCTTCAGGGTGACGGTCACATGGCCGCTGCGGCGGAACGTCGCCGGGTCCACCGTGTAGAGGTTGGCCGATCCGTCGGTCATGTAGAGCTGTCGTCCGTCGGTGGTGATTCCCCATCCCTCGCCGGCGTAGCGGTGGTCGCGGAGCTTCTCGAGACCGCCCTCGGTGATGCGGTAGACGTGGGCGGTGTTCGACTGCCAGGTGAGCTGGAAGAGTTCGTCGCCCAGGATGGCGATCCCCTCGCCGAACTCCGAGCGCGGCAGCGTGGCCAGCACCCGGCTGCGGCCCGAGGCCGGATCGAGCGTCTGCACGACCGATTCGCCGTACTGGCCCGTCCCCTCCCACAGCGCGCCGTCGTGCCACAGCAGACCCTGCGTATAGGCCTTCGTGGAGTGAGTGTGGGAGGCCTTGACGCGGTAGGTGTAGTGTTTCGGTTCGGCGGGCACGGAGGCCGTCGTATGTTTTCGGGCCGTCGAGCGTGTCCTGGCCGGGGAGTTCCCGCAGGCCGTGAGCAGGGCGCTCGCCAGCAGAAGAGTCGTCACAAGTTTCATCGTTCGCGGAGATAAAGCCTACAAAGGTACGAAAAGCAAACCACAAATCATAATTTCACCTATAATATGGAGCTATCTGTTGGGCGGATCGGAATAATTTCGTATCTTTGCCTCCCGATTCCGAGTGGAAAAACGCAAGAAATCAGATATAACAAACTCATTATGAAGATCGTAAGAGAACAACACGGCGAGAATAACTCGCTGATCCGCGTGACCGTCGGTCAGGACGATTACGGCCAGGAGGTCGAAAAGGCGCTGCGCGAGTATCGTCGCAAGGCCAATATTCCGGGATTCCGTCCCGGCATGGTCCCGATGGGCATCATCCGCAAGATGTACGGCAAGGGTGTCGTGGCCGAGCAGTCCTACCGCAAGGCCTCGAACTCCGTCTTCGAGTACCTCCAGAAGGAGGGCATCGACTACCTGGGCGACGTCATCCCCGCCGAGGAGCAGGGTGCCTTCGATTTCGAGAACAACACCGAATTCGAGTTCGTCTTCGAGATCGGTGAGGCTCCGGCCATCAACCTCGAGCTCTCGGACAAGGACAAGCTGACCTACCACTCGATCAAGATCGACAAGAAGATGCACGACGACTACCGTTCGAACTACCTGCGCCGCTACGGCCGTCTGGTCGACGCCGACGAGGTGACCTCGGACGAGGCCCTGACCGTGACGCTCGACAACGGCGACATGAACGTGGCCGATGCCTACGTGGGTCTGATCTCGATGACCGACGAGGAGCGCAAACCCTTCCTCGGCAAGAAGGTCGGCGACAAGATGAAGGTCAACATCAACGAACTCTACAAGACTCCGGCCCAGCGTGCCGCTTGCCTGCAGGTCAAGGAGCATGAGCTCGACGGCATCAATCCCGAGTTCGAGATGGAGATCACCAAGATCCGCCGCTTCGCCGAGCCCGAACTCAACGAGGAGTTCTTCAAGATGGCCTTCCCGCAGGGCAACGTCACCTCGGAGGCCGAGTTCGACAAGTACCTCGACGCTCAGATCGAGAGCGAACTGCGTCGTGAGAGCGACTACCTCTTCACGTTGCAGCTGCGCGACTACCTCCTGAAGAAGGCCGATCTGAAGATGCCGGTTCCGTTCCTCAAGCGCTGGCTCTATACGATCAACGAGGGCAAGTTCACGATGGAGGAGATCGAGAAGGACTTCGATCAATTCCTGAAGATGTTCACTTGGAACTATCTGCAGAAGCACTTCATCAAGGCCGACAACCTCACCGTGACGAAGGAGGAGGCTACGGCCGAGGCCAAGGCGCTGGCTGCCGCCCAGTTCGCGCAGTACGGCATGCCGTCGGCACCGGATGACATGCTGGCCGGATATGCCGAGAAGATCCTCGCCGACAAGGATCAGGGTCAGAAGATCTACGAGAAGCTCTACGAGACGAAGGTCGTCGACGACATCAAGTCGAAGATCAAGGTGACGGAAAAGGCCGTTTCCGCAGAGGATTTCGCCAAATTGGCAAAGGAGCTTTAGGATTCGCGGATTTTTGATTATCTTTGGACTTTGCAGGCGCGATGTTTGCAAAGTCCTTTTTTATGCGGGGGGGCCGAGAGAGTCGGGCCGGGCGTTGTGAACGGCGGCCGGGTGCTGGAAAGGGCCGGACGTTGTGAGTGCCGGTTGGTGTGAAGGAGCTAGCCGGGTGCTGGAAAGGGCCGGACGTTGTGAGTGCCGGTTGGTGTGAAGGAACTTGCCGGGTGCTGTGAACGGCGGCGGGAACGCTGGGAAACGCTGCGGTCGGTCGGTTGCCGGATTCGGTGATTGACGCCGGACGCGGGCCCGCCCAAACGCGGGTCCCGTAGGCAGATCCCCCTCTCCGCAAATGAGTGTTGAAAGGATAACGAATCGAAGAATATGTCTGAATTTGAAAAATATGCCCGGAAGCATTGCGGGATCAGCTCGCTGAAACTGCATGATTTCCAATCGGTCAGTGCGGCCTATGTCTCGCCGACGATCATCGAGGAACGCCAGTTGAATGTCGCCACCATGGACGTCTTTTCGCGTCTGATGATGGACCGCATTATCTTCCTCGGAGCACCGATTTACGACGATGCCGCCAATATCATCCAGGCCCAGCTGCTGTTCCTGGAGTCGGTCGACCCCGACAAGGATGTCCAGATCTACATCAATTCGCCCGGCGGTTCGGTCTCGGCCGGACTGGGTATCTACGATACGATGCAGCTCGTGTCCTGCGACGTGGGGACCATCTGCACGGGACTGGCCGCCTCGATGGGTGCCGTGCTGCTGACGGCCGGTGCCGCCGGCAAGCGCGCCGCGCTGCCCCATGCCCGGGTGATGATCCACCAGCCCCTCGGAGGCGCTCAGGGCCAGGCCTCCGACATCGAAATCACGGCCCGCGAAATCATGAAGACCAAACGCGAGCTCTACGAGATCCTCGCGGCCCATTCCGGCGTCTCGATCCGCAAGATCGAGAAGGACGCCGATCGTGACTACTGGCTTTCGGCCCCCGAGGCCAAGGAGTACGGACTGATCGATACCGTACTCTCCAAACGTGAGAAGTAACCTCCATGGCACAGAATCGCAACAACAACAAAACCGACAATACGAAGAACGGCGGCGACAGCTGTTCGTTCTGCGGCGCCAAACGCTCCGAGGTGGAGATCATGTTCCAGGGCATGGACGGCGCCAACATCTGCAATAAGTGCATCGAGAACGGCTACCGCATCCTGCTCGACAACGACATGGTCGCCGCAGAGGGGCGCAAGGGTCGTTCGAAGGCTGCTCCCCTGAAGAAGGAGGAGCTGCTCAAACCCGCCCAGATCAAGGAGTTCCTCGATCAGTACGTCATCGGGCAGGACGCCGCCAAGCGCTACCTCTCGGTGGCGGTATACAACCACTACAAGCGGCTGCTCTACGCCCCGAAGGAGAACGACGTCGAACTCGACAAGTCGAACATCGTGCTGGCGGGCCCGACGGGTACGGGAAAGACCCTGATGGCCCGCACGATCGCCAAACTGCTGAAGGTCCCCTTCACGATCGTCGACGCCACGGTGCTCACCGAGGCCGGTTACGTGGGTGAGGATGTCGAGAGCATCCTCTCGCGGCTGCTGCAGGTGGCCGACTACGACGTCGAGCAGGCCCAGCGCGGCATCGTCTTCATCGACGAGATCGACAAGATCGCCCGCAAGGGGGACAACCCCTCGATCACGCGCGACGTCTCGGGCGAGGGTGTGCAGCAGGCTCTGCTGAAGATCCTCGAGGGTACGGTGGTCAACGTTCCGCCCCAGGGCGGGCGCAAGCACCCCGAACAGAAGTTCATCCAGGTCGACACGCGCAACATCCTCTTCATCTGCGGCGGTGCGTTCGACGGCATCGAGAAGAAGATCGCCCAGCGGCTCAACACGCGGGCAATGGGCTACGGCCGCATCAATGCCGACCCGATCGACCGCTCGAACCTCATGCAGTACATCACGCCGCAGGATCTGAAGTCGTTCGGACTGATCCCCGAACTGGTGGGGCGTCTGCCGGTGCTGACCTACATGCAGCCGCTGGGACGCGACGCCCTGCGTTCGATCCTCACCGAACCGCGCAATGCCATCATCAAGCAGTACGTGCGGTTGTTTGAGATGGACGGCGTGAAACTGACCTTCACCGACGAGGCGCTCGACTACATCGTCGACAAGGCCGTGGAGTTCAAGCTCGGAGCCCGCGGTCTGCGGTCGATCTGCGAGGCGGTCATGATGGACACGATGTTCGAACTGCCGTCGACCGGCGCCAGGGAGTTCACCGTGACGCTCGACTACGCCCGCGAGAAGGTCGAGAAGGCCAATCTCCCGGTGCTGAAGCAGGTGGGGTGATCCTGCGTGCGATAACTACGACAACCAACGCTTAAATAACTGCAACAACAATGTCTACAACGAATTCAAAACTGACGCGCGTAGCCGACAACGTCCGTATTCTGTCGGCGGCGATGGTGGAAAAGGCGAAATCGGGACATCCGGGCGGAGCCATGGGCGGTGCCGACTTCATCACGGTGCTCTATGCCGAATTTCTGCGCTATGATCCCGACAACATGGCCTATCCGTTCCGAGACCGTTTCTTCCTTGATCCGGGCCACATGTCGCCGATGCTGTATGCGACGCTTTCGCTGGCGGGCCACTACTCGACCGAGGATCTGCAGTCGCTTCGGCAGTGGGGCAGCGTGACGCCGGGGCACCCCGAGGTCGACGTCCTGCGCGGAGTGGAGAATACGTCGGGTCCGCTCGGACAGGGTCATGCCATGGCCCTCGGAGCCGCCATTGCCGAACGCTTCCTGGCGGCGCGCTTCGGCGAGTGGATGGCCCACCGGACCTATGCCTATATCTCGGACGGCGCCGTCGAGGAGGAGATCTCGCAGGGCGTCGGCCGTATTGCCGGCCACCTCGGGCTCTCGAACCTGGTGATGTTCTACGATGCGAACAACATCCAGTTGTCGACGAAGGTCGACGAGGTCGACACGGAGAATGTGGCCATGAAGTACGAGGCCTGGGGCTGGAACGTTCTCTCGATCGACGGCCACAACATCAACCAGATCCGTGAGGCGCTGGTGGCAGCCCAGAGCGAGACCGAACGTCCGACGCTCATCATCGGCCATACGACGATGGGCAAAGGTGCCAAGGGTCCCGAGGGCGAGAGCTACGAAAACCGCGTCTCGACCCATGGCCAGCCGCTCAGTGCGGCCGGAGCCGATTTCGCCGCCACGGTGAAGAATCTGGGAGGCGATCCGGAGAACCCGTTCGCCGTCTTCGAGGAGAGTCGCGAGGTCTTCGCCGAGCGTCGCGAGGCGCTGCGGGCCTGGGCTGCCGAGCAGGCCGCCGTCGAGAAGTCGTGGCGCAGCGAACACCGGGAGCTGGCCCGCAAACTCGACGAATTTCTCTCGGGATGTCTGCCCGAGATCGACTACAAGCTGATCGAGGTGAAGCCCGACGTGGCGACGCGTGCCGCCTCGTCGTCGGTGCTGGGCGTCTATGCCGAGAAGATCGACAACATGATCGTCTCGTCGGCCGATCTCTCGAACTCGGACAAGACGGACGGCTATCTGAAGAAGACCAAGGCCTTCACGAAGGGCGACTTCACGGGCAAGTTCTTCCAGGCGGGCGTCTCGGAGCTGACGATGGCCTGCGTGATGAACGGCATGGCGCTGCACGGCGGCGTGATTCCCGTATGCGGCACCTTCTTCGTCTTCTCGGACTATATGAAGCCGGCCGTGCGCATGGCGGCGCTGATGCGTCTGCACGTGATCTACGTCTGGTCGCACGACTCGTTCCGTGTGGGTGAGGACGGTCCGACCCACCAGCCCGTCGAGCAGGAGGCCCAGATCCGTCTGATGGAACATCTGCGGAACCACGAGGGGAAACGTTCGATGGTCGTGTTGCGCCCGGCGGATGCCGAGGAGACGGTCATGGCCTGGAAACTGGCCGTCGAGGAGCACCGCCCGGTAGCGCTGGTCCTCTCGCGTCAGAACATCAAGAACCTGCCGACGCTGGGTGCCAGCCGCCGCGAAGAGGCCGCCCAGATCTCCAAGGGTGCCTACGTGGTGATGGATGCCGCCAAACCGGCCGCCGTGCTGATCGCCTCGGGTTCGGAGGTCTCGACGCTGGTCGAGGGTGCCGAACTGCTGGCTGAGGAGGGCATCGCCGTTCGGGTGGTTAGCGCTCCGAGCGAGGGGCTCTTCCGCGACCAGCCCCGGTCGTACCAGGAGACGGTGCTGCCTGCCGGACTGCCGCGCTACGGCATGACCTCGGGCCTGCCGGTGAACCTGCTGGGACTCGTCGGCGAGAAGGGCATGATCCACGGTCTGGACCACTTCGGATATTCGGCCCCCTACAAGGTGCTCGACGAGAAGTTCGGCTACAACGGCAAGACCGTAGCCGCCGAGGTGAAGAAGATGCTGGGCCGTTAGCCCGGGGCCGGGGGGGGGAAAAAAAAAGAAAAGAAAAGGTGCCAGCTGGAGGAGCGCCGCAATTGGGAGCTACAGCCAGGGGTGCTGAAACCGGAGAATCGCAGCCGGGGTGCGGAAGCCGGAAGGCCGCAGCAACCCCTCCCCACCCGAAACAAGATACACAAGAGGAGAGGAGCCATCCTGAAGATGGCTCCTCTTTATATATAGGTGAGATGCCCGATTCTGCGGTTTTTTGAAAAAAAATTCCCGAAAATCCATTGCCAATCCACGAAAAGCCCTTATCTTTGCGATCCCGTCTGTCAAGCGGGGAATGTGGAAAGATTTGACTGATTGCAAACCACAATAAAAAATCGCTAAAACAGCACGTTTTTTATTTTCCAACAGCCAATTTTTCCCATTTTAGACGTTTAACCTTAAAAAAACGGTTCAAAATGGGTTTTTTGTTTACATCGGAGTCCGTTTCGGAAGGACACCCCGATAAGGTCTCGGATCAGATTTCCGACGCCATTCTCGACGAATTTCTTCGTCACGATCCCAATTCGAAGGTCGCCTGCGAAACGCTCTGCACCACGGGCCTTGTGGTCGTTGCGGGTGAAGTGCGCTCGGAGGCCTATGTCGACGTGCAGGGCGTGGCCCGGCGCGTGATCGAACGCATCGGCTATACGAAGAGCGAATATCAGTTCGACTGCAACTCGTGCGGCGTGCTGTCGGCCATCCACGAACAGTCGTCCGACATC
This sequence comes from Alistipes megaguti, assembly GCF_944320325.1. NCBI lineage: Bacteria > Pseudomonadati > Bacteroidota > Bacteroidia > Bacteroidales > Rikenellaceae > Alistipes > Alistipes megaguti. Next base: position 48,595 of record NZ_CALUHA010000018.1, on the reverse strand, counting down.
AACCAGGGTGTCGAGCGCGACGAGGAGTACGAGCAGGGGGCCGGCGATCAGGGCATCATGTTCGGCTACGCCTGCAACGAGACGCGCGAGATGATGCCGGCGACGCTGATCCTTTCGCACGTCATCCTGAAGGAGCTGGCCGTTATCCGCCGCGAAGGCAAGGTGATGACCTATCTGCGCCCCGATTCGAAGTCGCAGGTGACGATCGAGTACGACGAGCGGACGAACAAGCCGCTGCGCGTCCACACGATCGTGGTCTCGACGCAGCACGACGAATTCATCCGCCCGGGCAACGGCCTGAGCGAGAAGGAGGCCGAGCGGCAGATGCAGGAGCGCATCCGCGAGGATGTGCGCACGATCCTCATTCCGCGTGTGAAGGCGCGTCTGGAGCGGGCCGAAGACAAACTGGCCGACCTGATCGGCGACGACTATATCCTGCACGTCAACCCGACGGGCAAGTTCGTCATCGGCGGCCCTCACGGGGATACGGGTCTGACGGGCCGCAAGATCATCGTCGATACCTACGGAGGCCGCGGTGCCCACGGCGGAGGCGCCTTCTCGGGCAAGGACTCCTCGAAGGTCGACCGTTCGGCCGCCTATGCCGCCCGCCACATCGCCAAGAATCTCGTGGCGGCAGGTGTGGCCGATGAGGTGCTCGTCGAGCTGAGCTACGCCATTGGCATCGCCGAGCCGCTGTCGATCTACGTCGACACCTGCCACTCGCCGCGCCCGAAGGCCCTCGAGGGGATGACCGACGGCGAGATTGCTCGTCGCATCGGCCGCCTCTTCGATCTGCGTCCGGCTGCCATCGTGAAGCGTTTCGGTCTGAAGAACCCGATCTTCGAGGCGACGGCTTCGTACGGACACTTCGGCAACCGCCCCTACAAGAAGGTGGTGAAAGTCTGGGAGAAGGGCCGCGAAGTGGAGCGCGAAATCGAGTTCTTCGGCTGGGAGAAGCTCGACGCCGTGGAGGCCATCCGCAAGGAGTTCGGGCTCTAATGCACGAAATTTGCGACAATCGGGACATTCCGCGGGAATGCCCGATTTTTTTGTGTGAAATGGCATACTAACCCGACAATTCCGACCGTTTATCCCACAAAAGAAATTCAGAACAAAGCCTATGCAGTAAAAATTGCCTCCGAAAGTTAGACACTAAACTCTTGAACAACTATGAAAAAGGCATTTTTGATTTTGGGACTTGTTGCCGTGTCGGCCGCAGCCGGCGGTCTGACAGCCTGGGCCGTGAGCGGAAAGCAGAACGGTTCGGTGGCATACGTCGAGCACCAGGTCGAGCGTACGCCGGCGCTGGGCAACCACTTTACCTCTTACCAGAATGAACAATATCCCGACCTGACCTATGCCGCCGAGAATGCGGTCAAGGCGGTCGTAAACATCGAGGCCATCCAGCAGGTGGAGATGCCGCGCCGGGGGTATGACCCCTTCCTGGAGTTCTTCGGCATCCCGCAGGATTACGGCGACGGCCGTCCGCAGTACCGCGAACAGCGGGCCGGCGGTTCGGGCGTCATCATCTCGGAGGACGGCTATATCGTGACGAACAACCACGTTGTCGACGGTGCCACGAAACTCCGCGTGAAACTCAACGACGGCCGCATGTTCGACGGCAAGCTCATCGGTACGGATTCGGCCACGGACCTGGCGCTGGTGAAGATCGAGGCCAAGGATCTGCCGACGCTGCCTTTCGGGTCGTCCGATGCGCTGCGTCTGGGCGAGTGGGTGCTGGCCATCGGTTCGCCGTTCGACCTGCAGTCGACCATCACGGCCGGTATCGTGAGCGCCAAGGCGCGTCAGCTGGGGGCCATCCCCAACGATTTCCGCATCGAGTCGTTCATCCAGACCGACGCGGCGGTCAACCCCGGCAACTCGGGCGGTGCGCTGGTCAACACGCACGGTGAACTGGTCGGCATCAATACGCTGATCAAGTCGCAGACGGGCAGCTACGTGGGTTATTCGTTCGCCATTCCGGAGTCGATCGTCCGCAAGGTGGTCGTCGACCTGAAGGAGTACGGCGTCGTACAGCGCGCCATGCTGGGCATTCAGTTCCGCATGGTGGATCAGGACTTCCTCGACTCGGAAGGCAAGGATCTGGACATCAAGGAGCTTGGCGGCGCCTATGTGGCCAGTGTCTCGGAGGGCGGTTCGGCCTCGGAGGCCGGCATCCGCAAGGGCGACATCATTCTCGATATCGACGGGGTGAAGATCACCGAGCCCTCGACGCTCCAGGAGCAGATCGCCAAACGCCGACCCAACGATACGGTCAAATTATCGGTAAAAAGGGACGGCAAGGTGAAACAATTTGTGGTCACTTTACGTAATAAGGCTGGTAAAACGGAATTGATGACCAAAGAGGACGTCGACGTGGTCGAGGCCCTCGGCGGAAAGTTCGCCGATGCCGGGACGAAACTGTGCCGCGAACTCGATATTCGGGGCGGTGTACAGGTCGTCGGGATCAAGGCGAACGGAATTCTGGCCCGCGCCCGCGTCAAGCAGGGATTCGTGATTACCCACATCAACGATCAGCCGGTCTATTCGCTGAGCGACATGCAGCGCATGACCGACAAGATCCGTTCGATCGACGGTATCTATCCCAACGGCCGTTCGGCAAGCTACATGCTGGTCGAGTAGCCGGCGATTCGGAGGCGGGTTTCGTGTCGAATGGAACGGAAACATTTTAGGAAGTTAGGATAAAGATATGCGTCAACTCAAGATTACAAAGTCCATCACCAACCGCGAGAGCGCCTCGCTGGACAAATATCTCCAGGAGATCGGCAAGGAGGAGCTCATCACGGTGGAAGAGGAGGTGGAACTCGCCCAACGAATCAAGAAAGGCGATCAGGAGGCCCTCGAAAAACTGACCAAGGCGAATCTTCGCTTCGTGGTCTCGGTCGCCAAACAATACCAGAACCAGGGTCTGAGCCTTCCGGACCTGATCAACGAGGGTAACCTCGGTCTGATCAAGGCCGCCGAGAAGTTCGATGAAACCCGTGGCTTCAAGTTCATCTCCTATGCGGTGTGGTGGATTCGTCAGTCGATTCTCCAGGCTTTGGCCGAGCAGTCGCGTATCGTGCGTCTGCCGCTGAACCAGGTCGGCTCGCTCAACAAGATCAACAAGGCCTTCGCCCGCTTCGAACAGGAGCACGAGCGTACGCCGTCGCCCGAGGAGCTGGCCACGGAGCTCGAACTCCCGAAGGAGAAGGTGACCGATACGCTGCGGGTGGCCGGACGCCACGTCTCGGTGGATGCACCGTTTGCCGACGGCGAGGACAACTCGCTGCTCGACGTGCTGGTCAATCCCGATTCGCCCAACGCCGACCGCGGACTGATCAACGAGTCGCTGTCGACCGAGGTCGAGCGGGCGCTCGAAACCCTGACCGAACGCGAACGCGATATCATCAAGTACTTCTTCGGCATCGGCTGCTCGGAGATGACCCTCGAGGAGATCGGCGAGAAGTTCGACCTGACGCGTGAGCGTGTGCGTCAGATCAAGGAGAAGGCGATTCGCCGTCTGCGTCACTCGTCGCGCTCGAAGCTGCTGAAATCCTATCTGGGATAGAGGGGCCGGAGAGGGCCGAGGAGGGGCTGGAACCGGACCAGTGAACCAAGCCGGAGCGGGCGCAGGACTGAATGGGTCGGTGCCTTGAGAACCGGAAACAGAAAACATGAAAAACCGGAGGCTATAAAACCTCCGGTTTTTTTGTGTCGTTATGTGTCGGGCCGGTGTTGCTCCGGGGAACGGCGGTGTTCCGGAGGGTATCGGCAGTACTCTGGGGTCGGTGATGCTTCGGAGCGGCGGTGTTCCGGGGTGCCCCCCCCCTTGCTTCGCCCTCCCCCATCTCCGGATAACCTTGCAGGGCCGGAGCACGGGGCGGCGTGTTTGTGGCGCCTACCAGTCTATGGGCTCCTTGCCCTGGCTGCGGAGGTAGTTGTTGGCCTGCGAGAAGTGGTGGCAGCCGAAGAATCCCCGGTAGACCGAGAGCGGCGAAGGATGCGGCGCCTTCAGAATGAGGTTGCGCGAGGGGTCGGCAATGGCCCCCTTGCGCTGGGCGTAGCTGCCCCAGAGCATGTAGACGATCCCCTGTTTGCGCTCGGCGATGGCCCGCACGACGGCGTCGGTGAAGGTCTCCCAGCCGCGTCCGGCGTGCGAGGCGGCTTCGTGGGCCCGGACCGTCAGTACGGAGTTCAGCAGCAGGACGCCCTGTTCGGCCCAGCGGTCGAGATTGCCGCTTGCGGGGATCGGACGTCCGGTGTCGTCGGAGACCTCCTTGAAGATGTTCTGCAGCGAGGGCGGAAAGGGAATGCCGTCCGAGACCGAGAAGCAGAGCCCGTTGGCCTGTCCCGGGCCGTGATAGGGGTCCTGGCCGATGATGACGACCTTCAGTCGCTCGAACGGGCATTTGTCGAAGGCGCGGAAGATGTTGCTGCCCCGCGGGAAGATGCGGTGCGTGGCGTATTCCTGACGCACGAAGTCGGTGAGTTGGGCGAAGTAGGGCTTTTCGAACTCCGGAGCGAGGAGTTCTTTCCAGTCCGGGGCAATCTTTACATCCATGTTACAAGGTGGTTAAACTCGTGTAAAGGTAGTAAAAAGTTCGCGAAAAGGGCTTATCTTCGCTCCGAATTCAAGCATGAAGGATGAAAATGAGGGGATGGATTCTTTTCGCGATGCTCGTCGCGATGACGACGGTCCGGGGCTCGGAACCTGGTGAGGTGCGCAGTCTGATTCTGATGATCGGCGACGGCATGGGGCTGGCTCAGGTCTCGATGCTGCAGCTGGAACAGGGCGATACGCTGACGTCGTTCGATCGGGCGCAGGGGGTGGCACTGATCCGCACCCGTTCGGCCAACAGCCGGGTGACCGATTCGGCGGCGGCCGCCACAGCCCTCTCGTCGGCCTCGAAGACCGGCAACGGCATGTTGGGTGTCGATCTGCAGGGTCATCCCCTGCGGTCGATGATGACCCGGGCCCGCGAGGCAGGGATGCCCACGGGCATTGCCGTGACCTGCTATCTGCAACACGCGACTCCGGCGGCCTTCTATGCCCATGTGCCGGATCGCAACGATACCCGATCCATTACCCGTGATCTGTTGGCGAGTGGCGTCGACGTGCTGTTCGGGGGCGGCCGCAAGTGGCTTGCGGAGGAGTGTCCCGAGGGCGGCAGCGGTCTGGACGCCCTTCGCCGGCGCGGGTATTTTGTCGCCGGTTCGCTCGCGGAAGCCGATACCGTGACGCAGGGCCGCCTCTTGTGCGTGGCGGCCGACGAGCACCTGGCTCCGGCCCTTGGGCGCGGTGATTTCCTGCCCCGGGCGACGCGCAAGGCCCTCGAACTGCTCGATCGCGAGGCGGCACGGCGCGGAACGGGTTTTCTGCTGATGGTCGAGGGCTCGCAGATCGACCTGGCCGGGCATGCCGGTGATATTGCGTGGATGCAGGCCGAGATGCGTGATTTCGACCGGGCGGTGGCCGAGGCGATGGCCTATGCCGACCGCGTGCCGGGCGTATTGGTCGTCGTGACGGCCGATCACGAGACGGGGGGTCTTTCGATTCCGGCCCTCGAGGCGGACTTCACCCGGGCCGACAGCGGGATCGACTACCACCTCTCGACGCGCAACCATTCGGCCACGATGGTGCCCGTCTATCTCTACGGCACGGGGGCCGACCGTATTCACGGCGTGATGGACAACACCGAACTCTCGCGGCGGATCATGGAGCTGCTCGGCCTGCAGTAGCCGGGGCCGGAGGGACCTTCTGTCGGGATTGAAAAAGGGCCGGACTCAACGTCCGGCCTTTCGGGCCTCTTCGGCATCCTTTTCGAGTTTTTCGTCCTCCTCCCAGTCGAACCAGGGGAAGTCGCGGCGTCCGTCGAGGCGGAATCGCGTGTAGGTGATCGGCAGCCCCATACCGAGGAAACGCTCCTCGTAGGCGGTCTTCACCGAGAGCACCTCGTCGGCATATCCCGAACCGTAGATGTCCGGCTCGGAGACTTCGCACGGAAGGCCGAAGCGCCGGATCACTTCGTTCGTATAGGCGTAGAGGTGTTGCGAGTCGGTCTTGAGGTTGATGGCACCGTCGGGACGCAGCATCCGGGCGTAATACTCCAGAAAGAGCGGCGAGGTGAGGCGTTTCTTGGCGCGGCGCGTCTTGAGCTGCGGATCGGGGAAGGTGATCCAGAGTTCGGAGACCTCGTTTTCGGCGAAGAGTCCGTTGATGAATTCGATCCGCGTGCGGAGGAATCCGACGTTGGACATGCCGCGCTCGGTGGCGGTCTTCGCCCCGCGCCACATGCGGGCCCCCTTGATGTCGATGCCGATGTAGTTGCGTGCGGGGGCGCGTTCGGCCAGCGCGACGGTATATTCACCCTTTCCGCACCCGAGTTCGAGGACAATCGGGTGGTCGTTGTGGAAGAAATCGCGGTTCCAATGCCCCTTCAGCGGGTGGTCGTGGCGGAAGACCTCTTCGAATTCGGGTTGTACGAAGCAGGCAAAGGTGAGGTTCTCGCTGAAGCGACGGAGTTTGTCTTTTCCCATGTGTGTTGCTGATCGTGTGAATGGTTTTCCTGGGGTCTTGGTGTTTCTGGTTTTTGGGGGACGCAAGGCTTCCGGTCAGCCTGTTGGGCCCCATCGGCCCCCCCCCTCTTCGGACCGGGTCAGCGACTCTCCGAGAGCTGAATCCCGATGGCCTCCACCCCGCGGACGGGACGGATCGGCGTGATGCGGAAGCGATACTCGCCCGTACGTCCGAGCCGGATCCGGTGACGGTAGGGGACGAGGTATTCGCGCATCAGGGCTGCGGGTCCGTTCGTACGGGTGAGAGCCAGCAGAAAGGGCTCCTCGAAGCGGAGCGAATCGGGCGAGAGCGCAGCGATGCGCACCGTGAGGGTATCCTCCGTGAAGCGGTCGTTGCAGCGCAGAAAGAGCGCCGCATTGCGCAGCATCACCGTATCGACATTTTCCAGCCGGATTTCGGCCGAAGCCTCCCAGCGCCGCGGCGAGACATCCGCGGCTGCCGTCTGACAGGGTGACGAGCAACCTGTGGCTCCCGCCAGCAGGAGCCCGAGTGTCAGCATCGCCGTAATCTGTTGCAATCGTCCGTTCAACTTTCTCCCGTCCCGGCAGCTGCCGGGTGTTTTTCTCTATTCGTTGGAACTGTTGACCGGGGCCGTACCTCCGCCATTGGTCTTGCTGCCGTTGGCTTCGCCGTTGCCGTTGTTGCCGCCGTTGCCGCCATTCTGGCCGTTCTGGCCGCCCCGGCGATGGTTGCGGCGATGGTTGCGTCCCCCTTCACGGCGTCCTTCGCGGTTGCCGTTGTTGTTGGCGTTGGCGTTGGCGGCGTCTCCTCCGTTGGCCGGCCGTGCGCCGTTCTCACGCGGCTCCCGGTTATCCTGACTCTCTCGGTTATCTTGGTGGTCTCCCCGGTTTCCCGGACCTCCCTGGTTCTCCTGTCGGTTGCCGCGATTTTCCCGATTGCCCCGGTTGCCGCGATTGTTGCGGCGGCCGTTCTCGGACCGCGGTGCCGAATGGCCGTCATTCGCGGAGGCGGCTCCGTTTGCCGGATTGGTCTCCTGCTCCTTCTGGCCGTTCGGGGTGTTCTCTCCGGCGTTCTGACCGTTCGGATTGTTGCGGTTCTTGTTTTTGCCTCCGCGCTTGCGGCGTTTGGCCTGGTCGAAACGCGTGATGCTGTCCTCCTCCGAACGGTAGGTCGGCTCCTCCTCGGTCGGGCGGATATCGTCGGCATGCTGCAGCCGTTCGGCCTTCTTGCCCTGCCGGTTCAGCGCCAGAATCTCCTTCACGCGCGAAACGGGCAGCGTCGTGAGGTTCGACATCGTCTCCTTCGACGAGGAGAAGGTCATCGTTCCGGCCAGCACGTCGCTCTTGACGAGGAACCATTCGCCCTCTTCGGTCTGGAGCGGTTCGCGCAGCCGCGGGAACTCCTTCCGCGCATCGACGTAGGCGTCGTATTCGTACATCATGCAGCACTTGAGCTTCGAGCACTGCCCGGCCAGCTTCTGCGGATTGAGCGAGATGTCCTGCACGCGGGCCGCACCGGTCGTCACGCTCGAGAAGGTTGACATCCACGACGCGCAGCACAACTCACGGCCGCAGGCTCCCAGACCGCCGATGCGGCCGGCCTCCTGACGGGCGCCGATCTGCTTCATCTCGATGCGGATGTGGAATCGCTCGGCGAAGACCTTGATCAGTTCGCGGAAGTCGACCCGCTCGTCGGCGATGTAGTAGAAGATGGCCTTGATCTTGTCGCCCTGGTACTCGACGTCGCCGATCTTCATGTTCAGCCCCATGTCGGCGGCGATCTGACGCGAGGCGATCATCGTTTCGTGTTCGAGGGCGATGGCCTCCTGCCAGCGTTCGATGTCGTAGGGTTTGGCCTTGCGGTAGATCTTCTTGTACTCGCCGTTGTAGGGGTTGAAGCCGATGCGTCGCATCTGCCGGGCCACCAGGTCGCCCGTCAGCGAGACGATTCCGATGTCGTGGCCGGGCGAGGCCTCGACGGCGACGATATCGCCGCGCTTGAGGTCCAGGTGGTTGACATTCTGATAGAACGACCGCCGGGTGTTCTTGAATCGCACCTCGACGATATCGGTCGGTTCATTAACGGGATATTCGTCGAGCCAGGGGGTCTCGTGCAGTTTGAAGCAACCGTCGCAAAGCCGGACTTCGGGTTCGGCGCCGCAGTTGCAGAAGGCGCATCCGCGACCCACTTCGGGTTTGAAGGCGCCGGTATCATGTGGTTTTTCGATCTCCATTTCGGGTATAATTTGCGTAAAGATACGAAAAAAAAATGAATCCGCCGTCTAAACTTTTGCCGTTCGGAGTCGCCGCACGCTGTGGCGGATGCGCAGGATCATCAGCAGGGCGGCCGCCGAGAGCCCGAACGAGAAGCCCAGGAAGAGTCCCGAGGGCCCCATTCCGAGGGTGAATCCCAGCAGATAGCCCACCGGGAGGTTGAGCAGCCAGTACGACACGAAGGCGATGGGCATGATGATGCGCACGTCCTGGATACCGCGCAGAATGCCCACCGAGACATTCTGCAGACCGTCCGAGAGCTGGTACAGCGCCGCCAGCACGAGCAGTTGGGAGGTGATGGCGATGACCTCGGGATTCGAGGTGAAGAGCGTCGGGATGACATGCCGCAGCGAGATGAAGAGCACGGCGGCCAGGGCGTTCCAGGCCAGCACGAGGTGATACGAGGCCCGGGCGGCCAGCGAGAGTTCGCCGAAGTTGCGGGCGCCGTAGCAGTGGGAGACGCGGATCGTGGTGGCGGCGCCGATCGACATGACGATCATGAAGGCGCAGTTGCCGATGGTCATGGTGATCTGGTTGGCGCTGAGGGTCTGCTTGTCGAACCAGCCCATCATGATGCCCGTGCCGACGAAGGCCGATGATTCGAGGAACATCTGCAGCGAGATCGGGCCGCCCATGCGGAAGAGTTCGCCGATGCGCCGCAGCGAGAAGCCCCGCCACGAGAACCACCCGAAATACTGCCGGTAGCGGCTCCGGGCGCAGAAGTATCCGATCATGATCGCCATGCCGATCACGCGGGCCAGCAGGGTCCCCAGTCCGGCCCCTTCGGCCCCCATCTCGGGGAATCCCCAGTGGCCGTAGATGAATATCCAGTTGAAACCGATGTTGGCCACGTTGGCGACGATCGTGGCGTACATCTCGGCGCGGGTGTTCCCGACCCCTTCGAGGAACTGCTTGAAGGCGAAGAAGAGCATCACCGGCGGCATGCTCCAGACGAGCATCTTGTAGTAGGGGATGGCCATGTCGACCACGTCGGCCGGCTGGCGCATGTGGTAGAGCAGCGGGATGGCGGCATACTGGATGGCGGACATCGCCACCCCGAGCAGGCCGTAGAAGAGGATTCCGTTCTGCAGCAGGCGGGCCGAGTGGATGCGGTCGCCCTGTACGTAGCGTTCGCCCACGAGCGGGGTCATGCCCATGGCGATGCCGATCGAGGCGATGAAGAGGATGAAGAAGACCGAGCCGCCGAACGAGACGGCAGCCAGCGGCAGGGGGTCGTTGCCGCCGTAGCGGCCGACCATCAGATTGTCGGTGAACTGCGTGAAAATCTGTCCCAGTTGGGTCAGCACCACGGGCAGGGCCAGACGCAGATTCTGTCGGTATTGTTCCTTGTAGGTTGAAAAACGGTACAACATGCGGATCGTTTCGGAACGGCAAAGGTACAAAAATCTTTCCGAAAAGTGCGCTGGACCGCCCGGCTATTTGGCCGGGGCTTCCGTTGTTTCGGGCTCTTCGTCGCGGCGGCGGTCCGAGGCGTATTCGGTCAGCAGGATGGCCGTCTTGGCCAGCAGGCCGATCAGCATGATCAGACCCGTCTGGAAGTAGATGTTGTTTTCGAGTCCGAACATGCGTGCGAAGAGGAAGCTGCCGGCCAGTCCGAACGGTACGGAGAGGATGACGGCCGGCGGCACGAAGAGGCTTTCATACAGCGCGCAGAGAATCAGGTAGATGAACACGACGCAGATGACGAAGACCCGCGTGGTGGTGTTACCCGTCGAGGACTCCTCGCGCAACATGCCGCCGAATTCGAAGCCGTAACCCGTCGGGAGGGTTGCGGCGGCCATCGTCAATCCAAACTGGGTGTAGAACGTGCCGGTCGTGCCTCCGATGAAGCTTACGGGGATGAAGACGGCCATGAAGATGAACGTCGTGGTGACGAGGGCCGAGGTGATGCCGTCCATGGCGTCGAGCGTGGCGCGGTAGGCCGAACGGTACCCTTCGTCGAACTTGGCCTGCACGGCCTCGACGACCACGATGGCGTTGTCGACCACCGTACCGATGACCAGTACCAGGGCGAAGAGCGTCAGCATGTTCAGACTGAAGCCCGCGGCGTAGAGAAAGGCGAACGTGCCTACGAGCGCTTCGAGACGGCCGTCGAGCGGGCTTTCCGCCGTGTCGAGGCGCGGCGGACCCCCGTCACGGCGACGCTGGTCGTCAAGCAGGAGTACAACAAGGTGAGCATCCCCTGCGGGGTGACGCTTCGCGGCGGTGTGTCGCTACCCGTCGGACAGCAGTTTGCCGGCGAGCTGTTCCGGAGGCTGGGGCAGTGATCCCCGCGGTGGGTGCGGACAAACGCAGGGCGGACGGATTCACAAAGAATCCGTCCGCCTTTTTCACAGATGCCGGGGAGGTCGTTCCGGCCGCCGCCGTGTCAGGCCACGCGCAGCCGGATGCCGTGCTGCTTGTCCGATTCGACGATCACGGTGCCGCCGGCCGGCAGTTTGCCGTCGACGATCAGCGTCGAAAGCGGCTCTTCGACCTCGTCGGTGAGGGTACGTTTCAGCGCCCTGGCTCCGTAGCGCGCCTCGTAGCCCATGCGGGCCAGGCGGCGTTTCGCACCGTCGGTGATGCGCAGCCGGTAGCCCAGCCGGCGGGTGCGGTCGAGTAGCTGCCGCAGCTCCAGATCGACGATGCGCTCCACGTCCTCGACCCCGAGCTGGCGGAAGACGACGATGTCGTCGATACGGTTGAGAAACTCCGGCGAGAAGGTGCTTTCCAGCGCCTTGCGGTATTCGGACTGCGGGGTGCTGTCGACGGCCAGGTGCTTCGAAGGGGTGGCGAAACCCACCTGTGCGGAGCGGACGGCGGCGGTTCGCGATCCGACGTTCGAGGTCATGATCAGGATCGTGTTGCGGAAGTCGACCCGGCGTCCCGTACCGTCGGTCAGATGGCCCTCGTCGAAGATCTGCAGCAGGGCGTTGAAGACCTCGGGATGGGCCTTCTCGATCTCGTCGAAGAGCACCACGGCGTAGGGCTGCCGGCGGACGGCTTCGGTCAGCTGTCCGCCCTCGCCGTAGCCGACGTAGCCCGGAGGGGCTCCGATCAGCCGGGCGACGTTGTGCTTCTCGGCGTATTCGCTCATGTCGATGCGGATCAGTCCGCGGCGTTCGTCGAAGAGCCAGCGCGAGACCTCCTTGGCCAGCAGCGTCTTGCCCACGCCCGTGGGCCCGACGAAGAGAAAGACGCCGATAGGCCGCCGTTCGTCCTTCAGTCCGGTGCGCGAGCGGAGAATCGTCCGCGAGATGCGTTCGACGGCCTCCGGCTGGCCGATGACCCGGCGGGCGAGGTGGTCGCCCAGCTGTTGCAGCCGGTGTTGCTCGCCGGTGGAGAGCCGTTCCGTGGGGATGCCCGTCATCGAGGCCACCACGGCGCGGATCTGCGCCTCGCCGATCTCGGCCGGATGCGTCTCGAGACGCTGCCGCCATGCGTTGCGGCTCTCGTCGATCTTCGTGCGCAGGGCCATTTCGCGCAGCCGCGCCGTGGCGGCTCGCTCGTAGACCAGTTCGCGAACCGCCTCGCGGCGTTCGCTGCGCGCCTGCTGCAGTTCGGCCTCCATGTGGCGCAGCTCTTCGGGCTGGGCGGCCGATGCGAGGTGGACGCGCGATCCGGCCTCGTCCAGCAGGTCGATGGCCTTGTCCGGGAAGTATCGGTCCGGGATGTAGCGGTCGGCCAGCTGCACGCACGCCTCAAGGGCCTCTTCGGTGTAGCGCACGCGGTGGTGGTGTTCGTAGTGCGGGGCGATGTGGTGCAGGATGCGCAGCGTCTGTTCGGGAGTCGTGGGCTCGACCATGACGCGCTGGAAGCGCCGTTCGAGGGCCGAATCGCTCTCGATGTCGGTGCGGTACTCGTCGAGTGTCGTGGCGCCGATGACGCGGATCTCGCCCCGGGCCAGTGCCGGTTTGAGGATGTTGGCCGTATCGAGGCTTCCCTGCGTGGCGCCGGCCCCGACGATCGTATGGATCTCGTCGATGAAGAGGATCGTGTCGTCGGCGCTGCGCAGCTCGTCGAGGAGCTGTTGCAGACGCTCCTCGAACTCGCCGCGGAACTTCGTTCCGGCGACCACGGCGGCGAGGTCCAGCGCAAAGAGCCGCTTGTCGGCAATCGTGTAGGGGACCTCGCCGCGCGCGATGCGCAGCGCCAGCCCCTCGACGATGGCACTTTTGCCCACGCCCGCCTCGCCGATCAGAATCGGATTGTTCTTCTTGCGGCGCGAGAGGATCTGCACGACGCGTTCGATTTCGGCGTCGCGTCCGATGACGGGGTCGATACCTCCGTCGCGAGCCAGCCGGGTAAGGTCGGTGCCGAACTTGTCGAGCAGTGCGTTTTTCCCGGCCGGGCGGTTTTCCTCGTGGAAATTCAGCAGGTCGGCCACCGGGATTTCGATGTGCAGGCCGTTGCCCGAGGCGAAGCGGCGGAGCCCCTCGGCGATGATGGCGGCCGTGATGCCGTACATCTCCAGCACGCGGGCCGTGACGCTCGCACGCTCTTCGGCGATGCGTTGCAGGGCGTGGGCCGTGGAGATACTCTTCACCTCGGGGAACGCTTCGAGCAGTTCGCGGGTGAAGTTGCGGTAGAACTCTTCGGGCGATCCGTCGTCGGGGTTGCCCGCTGCGTCGATTTCGCGTTCGATGCGCAGGCGTACCTGGTAGAGTTCCCAGTCCCTGAGACGGGCCGAAAGAAGTTGGTAGGCCAGGGACCCCTCCTCGCGCAGCAGTTCGAGCGTAAGCCGGTCCTTGAGCGAGCGGGTGATCTCGGCCTTGGTGGTGTTGAATGCCGCCCGGGCGATGATGCCCTCCAGCGTCTTTGAGATTTTCGGTTGCATGTTGCGTCGTCGTTAGAATTCGCATCACTAACGGCCGGACGCTTCTGTTTAGTATATGGCCGGAATCGTCTATTCGGACACCTCCGTGCTATCTGCCTGACGGCGGGGCCATTCGCCGACCTCCATGTCGTGCATTTCGCCGCCATCGATCTTCAGGCGGATGGCCGTGCGGACCCGGTGGAAGCCGCGTTCGCCGGCGGCCCCGGGGTTGACGGCCAGCATCTCGTAGACGGGGTCGTAGATCACCTTCAGGATGTGCGAGTGGCCGGCGATGAAGAGCTTCGGCCGCAGCGCCTGGATCCGGGCGACGGCCCGCGGATCGTAGTGGCGCGGATAGCCGCCGATGTGGGTCATCAGCACCCGCACCCCCTCGCATTCGAACGACTGGAAGAGCGGGTAGACGCGGCGGGTGATCCCGTCGTCGATGTTGCCGCAGACGGCGCGCAGGGGCTTGAACGCGGCGATGCGGTCGGCCAGCTCGAGCGAGCCGATGTCGCCGGCATGCCAGATTTCGTCGACTTCCTTCAGGAATTCCCGCAACGGTTCGTCGAAGGTCCCGTGCGTATCGGAGATGATTCCTATCCTTTTCAATGCTGCTTCGATTAGATTATCGGTAGGTCGATGAACAATGTATAGACAACGGTCCTGCCATCGGCTTTTTTTACGGTATATATGGTTTCTCCCTGAAGGTCCAGCCCTTTCCGCTGCTCTTCCCAAGGTATATCTTTCACCGGACGGCCGTTTATGGCGATGATGATATCCCCGATTTCGATGCCCGCCTTTTCGGCTATGCCGTCTCTGTAGAGTCCATTGACAACCCAGCCGTCGCAGATGTCTGTACGGTCAAAAGCTGCCATGTGTGTTACGGACGACTGCATGTAGGTCCCTTTGTCCGCATTCCGCTTCACCCACACCGAAGCGTTTGCCGGATCCAGGACAATATCATATAGCGACCATATCCCGTTGCCAATCAAACCGAGGTAGGGTTTGTCGGACGACAGGGCTCCCTTTTCATTGAGCGAATAGCTTATTACGAGGTTCCTGAGCGTATCGGCCATGCAGAATTTTGCCGCCCGTATCGTAACTTCGTCCGAGCCGCCCCCGATTCCTCCGGCTTGAGTGCGGAAACAGGCTTTGGGCAGCTCTCCCAGATTGAGTGTCGAGGCTGCTTCATTTGTGAGAATAACGGTGGAGCCGCATCCCAAATCCATTCTGAACCATCCCTCCAGCGTATTTTTATCGTCAATCTGCAGCCTTGCCCTTACATCAATGCGGTTGTTCTCGAATCGGGCTTCGAGTTTCACGTAATCGGCAAGCCTTTCGGTCGGAACGGGCGCTTTGAGCGGAAGCATGTAGCCCTCGCTGAAATTGATCTCCAGAGGGGATCTTAACAGGTGCGTATTGCCTAACAAGCCGTCCGTATGCCTCCCCAGAATATCACGTAACGCGATTATGGGGGTAATCTTGTTTTGATATTCCATTGTTCCGCAACGGATCCGGACCGGGTCGATAAAGATCTCCGTGAGTTGGGGTCCTCCATTTCCCGCCCCTCCCATTTTTGCCTTGCCCCTTCTTCCGAAAGCGTCTTGAAGATCGTTGAGCTTCAGGAAGTCCTTGTCAAGATAGAGAAAATCGGCTCCGGTATCGTAAACAACGGTAACGGGAATCGAATCATTCAGGGTAGACTGCAGGTACAGATGCCTGTCGAAGATGAAGGGAATCGCTCCCTCCGGAACGGCGGCAACGCTCTTCAAGGAGAGCAGAACTGAGAATAGCAGAAGTGGTAGTGTTTTTTTCATAATCAGGCGTTTAATGAAGGCTTGTGTGTCGTCAGGCGGCGAGATGTCGTAAGCCGGATCTGCTGCCATCGGATCCGCCAGCGGCCGCTGCTCTATCGGTACTTCTCTTTCCATAACGCGTGGATGCGTTCGGCGATCTTGGCCTCGGCGGCATTCTGTGTGTCGGGTTCGTAGAATTTCGTCCCCGCGAGCGATTCGGGCAGGAACTCCAGCTCGGCGAAGTGCCCCTCGTAGTCGTGGGCGTACTTGTACCCCTCGGCATAGCCCGCCTGCTTCATCAGCCGCGTCGGGGCGTTGCGCAGGTGGAGCGGCACGGGACGGTTCGTCGTGTCGTGTTCGACCATCGCGAGGGCCTTGTTGATGGCCATGTAGGCCGAGTTGCTCTTGGCCGAGGTGGCCAGATAGATGGTCGTTTCGGCCAGCGTGATGCGGGCCTCGGGCATGCCGATCTTATGCACCGTGTCGAAGCAGGCGTTGGCCAGCAGCAGGGCGTTGGGATTGGCCAGCCCGATATCTTCGGAGGCGAGGATCACCAGCCGCCGGGCGATGAAGCGCGGCTCCTCACCGCCGGCCAGCATCCGCGCCAGGTAGTAGATGGCGGCGTTGGGGTCGCTGCCCCGAACGGACTTGATGAAGGCCGAGATGATGTCGTAGTGCTGTTCGCCGTTCTTGTCGTAGAGGGCGATGTTTTCCTGGAGGCAGTCCTGTACGTATTGGTCGGTGATCGTCACCTTGCCGTCGGTGGCCCCCACCACGATGTCGAGAATGTTGAGCAGCTTGCGGGCATCGCCCCCCGAGAAGCGGAACAGCGCCGCGGTCTGCTGCACCTCGATCTGTCGTTCGCGCAGTTCGGTGTCCTTGGCCAGTGCGCGGTCGAGCAGTTTCTGCAGGTCGGCATCCTCCAGCGCCTTGAGGATGTAGACCTGACAGCGGCTCAGCAGCGGGGAGATTACCTCGAACGAGGGGTTTTCCGTAGTGGCGCCGATCAGCGTGACGATCCCCTGCTCGACGGCCCCGAGCAGCGAATCCTGCTGCGACTTGTTGAAGCGGTGGATCTCGTCGATGAAGAGGAACGGGGGCTGCTGGTCGAAGAACCGCTGCTTGCGGGCCGACTCGATCACCTCGCGGACCTCCTTGACGCCCGACGTGACGGCCGAAAGGGTGAAGAACGGACGGTTGAGCTGCGAGGCGACGATCCGCGCCAGCGTGGTCTTCCCGACTCCGGGAGGCCCCCAGAGGATGAACGAGGGGACGTTTCCCGTCTCGAAGAATTTGCGGAAAACGCCCTTCGGACCCACGAGATGTTCCTGCCCGATGTACTCATCGAGGGTCTGCGGGCGCAGGCGTTCGGCTAAGGGGATATTCGGCATGATTCGACGCGTTTTGACGGATCAAAGATACGCAATTTCGAAAAAAAACGTATATTTGTTTTGCTGAAACCAATTCATATGCCGCCTATGGAAATCTTGGATCCCAAACCGGCCGACGGGTCGACGACTCGCTCTTCGGCCTGCGAAACCGGTGCCGCCGCATCGGTTCAGAAGCCCGAAGCGGAGAAACCGGACAATTTCCTGCCGTGGGCCATTCTCAGCACGCTCTTCTGCTGCCTGCCCTTCGGAATCGTCGCCATCGTCTATTCGACGCAGGTCGACTCCTACTGGTTCTCGGGCAACCGCGAAGCGGCCTTCCGTTCGGCCAAACGGGCCCGGACCTGGACGTGGGTCTCGGTCGGGGTGGCCGTCGGCTGTTGGGTGATCTATCTGTTGCTGGCCGTCGTGCTGGGGCTGCTCTCCTGGTCGGCCGCCGGTCTCTGATGCTGCGGCTGCGTGTCCCGAAGATACCTTTGGATCGGGGTCCCAGTCCTGCTTGTCGGGGCCGTGCTGCTCTATTACGGCGTCGATCCCTCGCATGCGGACTGGCTGCCGCGCTGCTGGTTCCATGAGTGGACCGGCTGGCAGTGTCCGGCCTGCGGCGGACAGCGCGCCCTGCACAGCCTGCTGCACGGACAGGTGCGCGAGGCCCTCGGTTACAACCTCTTTCTGGTGGTGGCGGTTCCCTATCTTCTGCTTGTTGTCTGGACGTCGCTCGACAACGGTCGGGTGGCCCGGCGCTGGCGTCCCGTGGTGCAGCACCGGTGGCTTGCATGGGTCTATTGTCTGCTCTTCATGGTCTGGTGGGTGGTGCGCAACCTGCCGGGTGTCAAGCTGTAAATCCCGTCGTCCGGTGGAAGGTGGCGCACAATCCTCCGGCGGTCGGTCGGCAAACCATGAAGCGGGAGCCGAACATTTGCCATAAAAAAACGGTCCGGATCGATCCGGACCGTTTTTTTATGGCACGCGATCGGCTATTTGCCGGCCTCGGGCTTGCGCAGCGTGAGGTAGAGTTCGTCGAGCTGCGACTGGTCGATGAAGTTCGGCGCGTCGAGCATCATGTCGCGGCCGGCGTTGTTCTTCGGGAAGGCAATGTAGTCGCGGATCGAGTCCGAACCGCCGAAGAGCGCGCACAAACGGTCGAAACCGAAGGCCAGACCTCCATGAGGGGGTGCGCCGTACTTGAAGGCGTTCATCAGGAAGCCGAAACGGGCCTGAGCCTGTTCGGGCGTGAAGCCCAGCAGTTCGAACATCTTCTCCTGGAGTTTCGAATCGTGGATACGGATCGAGCCGCCACCGATCTCCGTACCGTTGCAGACGAAGTCGTAGGCGTTTGCCCGCACGCGGCCCGGGTCGCTGTCGAGGAATTCGATATCCTCGGGTTTGGGCGAGGTGAAGGGGTGGTGTACGGCGTAGAAGCGCTGCGTCTCGTCGTCCCACTCGAACAGGGGAAAGTCGACGACCCACAGCGGCGCGAACTTCTTCGGATCGCGCAGCCCCAGCTGCTGGGCCACCTCCAGACGCAGGGCGCACAACTGCGGCAGCACCTTGAACTTCTTGCCGCAGAGGATCAGGACCAGGTCACCGGCCTTGGCGCCGCAACGCTCGGCCATGGCGCGCACCTCCTCGGGCGAGTAGAACTTGTCGATCGACGACTTGACGCCACCTTCGGTCTCCATACGGATCCAGATCAGCCCCTTGGCGCCGATCTGCTGCCGTTTGACGAACTCCGTGAGGACGTCGATCTGCTTGCGCGTGTAGGTGGCGCAGCCCGGAGCGGCGAAGCCGGTGACGTATTCGGCCTGGTCGAAGACCGAGAATCCGTGTCCCTTGGCCAGGTCGGTCAGATCGGAGAACTCCATGCCGAAGCGCAGGTCGGGTTTGTCCGAGCCGTACTTCTCCATGGCCTCGATCCAGGGCATGCGGCGCAGCGGCTCGGTGAAGTCGATGCCCAGCACGGTCTTGAACATGTGCTTGGCCCAGCGCTCGAAGACCTCGAGAACGTCCTCCTGCTCGACGAACGACATCTCGCAGTCGATCTGCGTGAATTCGGGCTGACGGTCGGCGCGCAGGTCCTCGTCGCGGAAGCAGCGCACGATCTGGAAATACTTGTCATAGCCGGCCACCATGAGCAGCTGCTTGAGAATCTGCGGCGACTGCGGCAGGGCGTAGAACTGGTTGGGCGACATGCGGCTCGGGACGACGAAGTCACGGGCGCCTTCGGGCGTCGAGGCGACCAGATAGGGGGTTTCGATCTCGAGGAACCCCTCGTCCGAGAGGAAGCGGCGGATCTCCTGGGCCATCTTGTGGCGCAGGATCAGGTTGCGCTGCAGGGGCGGACGCCGCAGGTCGAGGTAGCGGTATTTCATGCGCAGGTCGTCGCCGCCGTCCGAGACCTCCTCGATGGTGAAGGGCGGGATCTCGGCTTCGTGGAGCACCGTGATGCGGCGGGCCGAGACTTCGATGTCGCCCGTGGGCATCTTGGGGTTCTTCGACTGGCGCTCGACGACCTCGCCCTCGACCTGGATGACCCATTCGCGGCCCAGGCGGGCGGCCGTCTGGCGGGCTTCGGCGGGGGAGTGCTCCTCGACGACGATCTGCGTCAGGCCGTAACGGTCGCGCAGGTCGATGAAGGTCATGGCGCCGAGGTTTCTGACTTTCTGCACCCACCCGGCCAGGGTGACGTTTTCGTGGACATTGCAGGCCCGGAGGCACCCGCAGGTATGAGTTCTGTACATTGACGTGTAAGTTTGTTTGTCCGTGAGTGAACGTAGGTTTGTTTCAAACAACCCACAAAGGTAATAACTTTTGCGGAGAAAAAGCCGCCGGGGCTGAAAAAAAGGAGCTCCGGAGTCGGAACCCCGTTGCGGGGAGTTGCGAAAATTTGGAAAATCGCGGAAAAATTGCGTTTTTTGCAGAAAAACCGATATGGATCAGCGTCAAATCGATGAAAAATTCATGCGCCTGGCACTAAACGAGGCCCGAAAAGCGTTCGATATGCAGGAGGTGCCCATCGGGGCGGTCGTCGTGTCGGGCGATGCGGTAATCGGCCGCGGGCACAACCTCGTGGAGACCTTGTCCGATCCGACGGCCCATGCCGAGATGCAGGCCCTGACGGCTGCCGCCTCGACGCTCGGAGGCAAGTATCTGCCCAAGTGTACGCTCTATGTGACGGTCGAACCGTGCATCATGTGTGCCGGGGCGATCGCGTGGGCGCAGGTGGGCCGGGTGGTCTGGGGCGCGGACGATCCGAAGCGGGGTTTCCGCCGCTACAGCGAACGGGTTTTCCACCCCAAAACGGAGGTTGCGAGCGGTGTGCTGGGCGGAGAGTGTGAAGCTCTGATGACCTCTTTTTTTGCCTCGTTGCGGAATTAAATTTGGCAAAAGCGGAAATTTTTTTGTATTTTTGTCCCAACGCGCCCTACGCGGACGTTTTGATGACTCGGAACCTAAAAAATTAAAACGATTGAAAATGAAAATGAAAAAGATTTTTGTTTCGGCCGTAGCGCTGATGGCGGCCCTGTCGCTTTCGGCACAGGATGTGACGACGCTCTACAACGAAGCCGGTGCGGCGTTCAACGCCAAGGATTTCGCCGGCGCCGCAGCCAAGTTCGAGCAGGTGATTGACCTGGGAGGCGACAACGAGGAGGTGGCTACGCAGGTTACCACGGCCAAGTCGACGCTGCCCAAATGCTACTACTACCTAGGCGGAGCCGCCATCAAGACCAAGAATTACGACGAGGCGCTGAAGAACTTCTCCAAGTCGGCCGAGTTGGCCGAGCTCTACGGCGACATGTCGCAGGCTGCCAAATCGAACGGCTGGGTGGCCAAGATCTACCAGCTGCAGGGCGGTGAGGCCTTCAACAACAAGGACTATGTGACGGCTGCCGGCATCTTCGAGAAGGGCTACAAGGCCGATCCCGACAACACGGCCATGGCGCTGAACCTGGCGATGAGCTACTGCGAGATGGGCGAGTACGAGAAGGGTATGGACATCTACGAGGCCATTGCCTCCAAGACCCACCCGAAATATGCCGAGGACGTGGCCAAGGCCAAGGAGATGATGGCCCTCTACACGAACAACAAGGTGGCCGAGATGCAGACTGCCGGTGATTTCGACGGCATCATCAAGCTGGCCGACGCACAGCTCGAGAAGAACCCGGCAAGCGCTCTGTTCCAGAACGTGCGCCTGCAGGCCTATGCCAACAAGAAGGACTACGACAAGGTGATCGAACTGGCTCAGGCTGCTGCCGATGCCCAGACCGAGGAGGAGGACAAGAGTCTGATGTACTACCTGCTGGGTGCCGCCTACAACGCCAAGGAGATGAAGGCTCAGGCCATCTCGGCCTTCCAGAAGGTGACGGCCGGACCGGCTGCCGAGAATGCCAAGGCTGCGCTGGCTGAACTGCAGAAGTAATTTCGACGCCGGAGTTCTCCGGTGCGGATGATAGAAGGAGCGATCCCGCTTGCGGGGTCGCTCCTTGTTTTTTCTCCTGCCTTCTTTTCCCGCGTGGAAGAGACTCCGGTACGATAGTGCAGGAAACCGGGCCACATCATTCAACGCAACGACATGGAAAAGCAAACGTATGAAAGCCCGGAGATCGAGGTGCTGGAGGTCTGCGTCGAACGCGGATTTGCCGTCTCGGAGGTCGACGGAGAGATCGAAGGTTTCGATCGGGAGGAGTGGTCATGAAACGACTGCGAACGGGTGCGGCGATCTGCATCGCCGCACTGATCCTTTGGAGTGCCGCCCTGTTGACGGGGTGCGCCTCGGACCCCACGGCAGAGAGTCCGTCGGCCGGGGCTCAGCGTCTGGTCACGCATCGCATTCGCCTCGAGGCGGCCGTTCCGGCGTCGCGCACGCAGTTGGCCGACGACGGTTGCAACATGCTCTGGAGCCCCGGCGACACGACCGGTGTCTTCGTCACCGGCGGCAGCAGCTTTCCGACGATCAATGCGCCGTTTGTCTATACGGGCTTGGAACCGGCCTCGGGCGGGAGTTTCAACGGGGAGATCACCCTCGCGCAGGGGCCTCCTCCTATACGCTTTACGCCTGTTATCCCTATTCAGCTGCGGTCCGTCTCTTCGGGGGCGGGCCGCACGTCGTCGCAGGCCCTTGCGGCCGGCTCCGCGGCGATATTGCCGCGGATGCGCTCCAGACCGCTGCGTGTCAGCGGCGTCTGGCCGCAGCGGCGTTCGAATTCCGCTTCGTCCATCTTCCGCCACGCCGCGGCATCCATGCCGCGCGGATCGAACACGGGATCGAATGCCCGGTTGCGGTGGAGCGGGGCGCGGCGGTTCCAGGGACAGCTGCTCTGACAGGCGTCGCAGCCGAAGATCCAGCCGTGGAGATCGATCCGTTGTGCGGGTTCGCGTTCGATGGTGTGGCACGCGATGCAGCGTGCCGTGTCGATTCCCCGCCCGGGCATCACCGCCCCCGTGGGGCAGCTCTCCACGCAGGCGCGGCACGTTCCGCAGCGCGATTCGCCGAAGGGCGTGTCGTAGCGGTCGCACTCCTCGCAGAGAATCAATTCGCCCAGGACGAGGAAACTCCCCAACTCGGGGGTCACCAGCAGCGACTGGCGTCCGATCCATCCCAGCCCGGCCTCCACGGCCAGCAGCTTTTCGGCCAGCGGAGCCGTGTCGACGAAGACCCGTCCCCGGAGTTCGGGCGAAGTCTCGCGCAACCCCTCGAACAGCTGGCGGAGCATTCCGCGCAGCAGCGTGTGGTAATCCACGGCGCAGGCATACGAGGCGATCTTCGTGCGGTGAGCGGCGGGATAACCGTCGCTGACGACGTTCTTGTATCCCACGGCGCAGACTACGGCCGTGCAGGCCCCCTCGACCAGCAGCCGCGGATCGAAGCGCTTCTCCGTATTCCGCTCCAGATAGGCCAGCGACGACTGGTAGCCGCAGGCGATCCATTCGCGGAAACGCGACTCGCCCTCGTCCAGGTGACGGCACGGCGCCACGCCGCAGAGATCGAACCCCGTCTCCGCGGCGAGCCTTTTGATATTCGAATGGTCGAGCATATTGATATTTTACGCCAAAAATAGTATTTTTTGGTTGGAAATTCGTAACTTAGCCCCGTAATATTGCGTTCCTTTCACGGATAACAAGAATACGTCATGATTATCAATACCCTGTACGAACTGGTTCGCAACAGTGTGGAGAAGTTCGCATCGCGGATCGCCTACTCGATGTTCGACGGCGAGGATGTGACTTATGCTGAAGTGGGCCGTCGTATTGCCCGTGTGCAGGAGATCCTGACTACCTCGGGACTTCGTCCCGGGGACAAGGTCGCCCTGCTGAGCAGCAACATGCCCAACTGGGGCATCTGTTATTTTGCCATCACCTCGGCCGGCATGGTCGCCGTGCCGATTCTGCCCGACTTCTCGGGCGAGGAGCTCGACATGATCATCGAACACGCCGAAGCCCGGGCGCTGCTGGTCTCCGACCGTCTCTTCACGAAACTTTCCCGCAAGACCATCGACCGTCTGAATGTCGTGGTCCGTACGAAAAATCTCGGTGTCATTGCCCAGCACGTCCGGGAGGAGGGGGCCACGGCCATCCCCAAACCCGACGATCTGGCCGTGATCATCTATACGTCGGGTACGACCTCCAAACCCAAGGGTGTCATGCTGACCCATGCGGCCCTGTGCCGGCAGATCGACCTTTCGTCTTCGATCTTCCCGGTTCATTGGGACGATATCTTCCTCTCGGTACTGCCACTGTCGCATACCTACGAGTGCTCGATCGGCATGATCTACCCCTTCTCCGAGGGAGCTCGGGTGGTCTACCTCGACCGTCCGCCCACGGCCTCGGCCCTGATGCCGGCGCTGCGCAGCGTGCGGCCTACGGTGATGCTCATCGTGCCGCTCGTGATCGAGAAGATCTACCGCCATCAGGTGTTGGCCAAGTTCAACTCCAACGGCTTCTGGCGCACTGCCTACCGTGTGGGCTTCCTGCGCCGCTATCTCAACCGGGTGGCGGGCAAGAAACTCATGAAGGTCTTCGGCGGCCGGATGCGTTTCCTCGGAATCGGCGGTTCGAAACTCGATCGGGGAGCCGAACGCTTTCTGCTGGAAGCCCGTGTGCCCTATGCCATCGGTTACGGACTCACCGAGACGGCTCCGCTGCTGGCCGGTGCGGCGCCTTCACAGGTGCGACTGGGCTCGACGGGCCCCCAGGCGCCGGGCGTGCAGCTGCGGCTGGATAACGTCAACCCCCAGACGCGGCAGGGCGAGATCGTCGCCCTCACGCCGAGCATCATGCTCGGCTACTACAAGAATCCCGAGGCTACGCGCGAGGCCTTTACGGCCGACGGGTGGTTCCGTACGGGCGACCTGGGCGAATTCGACAAGGACGGCTGGCTCTACATCAAGGGACGTCTGAAAAACATGATCGTGGGCCCCGGCGGAGAGAATATCTATCCCGAGGATATCGAAAGTGTATTGAACTCGCATGTCTGCATTGCCGATTCGATTGTTACGGAGCACGAAGGGCGTCTGATTGCCCTGGTTCACTTCAATCGCGAGGAGATTGAGTCGATGATCGATAACTGGCGCGAGGAGTGGGCGACCAAGAAGGAGGCGTTGGAGGCCAAGACCGAACAGTTGAAGAAGGAGATCATGGAGTTCGTCAATGCGAAGGTGAACCGTTTTTCGCGGATTTCGGAGGTAGTTGAGGAGAAGGAGGATTTCGTGAAGACGCCGACGCAGAAGATCCGGCGGTTCCTCTACAACAAGAACGGTTCGAAGAACAAGCCTTCCGAGCATCCCACGCCCGAGAAATCCTGACCGGAGGCCCCGGAGGCTGGGAGGAAGAGCAAGAGCGGATGGAATGTCCGGTTGGAGGCCCGGAAGGCTTCCGGGCTGTCCGGATGAAACGTTTGCCCCGGGTGACCGGACGCCGGACGGAACGCCCGACTGGAGAGTGGACGGAGAGCGGCTGACGGGGACCGACCAGACGGAATGCGGTTGACCGAGGCTGGACGGCGGCTGACCAAAGGGGGGGGCGATGGCTTGGTAGACCGGTGAGTTGGATAATGGGCTGCCCGAAGGACCGAAAGACCGGATGAACGGACGAACCGGATGCCCTGATTAAAATCTTGCCCCGGACACTCTCTGAATGGCGACGGACCGAAGTCGGACTGACACAATCAAACAAAGACGAAATAAAAAACGCACGGTTTTATCCGTGCGTTTTTTATTTGTATGGACCAGGGGCCGGCTTCGGGTCAACTCGTCCCCACCCGCCCCTTCGGGAAGTTTCTATTTGGCTTCGGCCGGGAGATTCTGGGCCGAATCGACCGCTTCGGAGATGCTGTCTACCTGGATGAGATTCTCCTCCGAGACGCCCAGCGTACGGTAGTAGTTGTTCAGTTCGGACACGATGCCGCGGCGTCCGGCATAGCTGGCCAGGTAGTAGACGTCGCCCAGCTGGTCCAGCTTTTCGTCGATCAGTCCCGAAACCATGTCGCCCTGAGCCCCCTCGAAACGCAGATAGTACTCGATATACTCGATCAGCGTCTGGGCATACTCCCGCAGCAGGGCATCCCCCTTCTCGGCTGCCTCCTCGTCTCCCATGGCCGAGGCGGCATAGTAGGCCTCGAGGAAGGGGTAGGTGTTGGAGTCCGTGAAGCGGATTTGCGACGTGGGCAGCTTCTCCAGACCCAGGTCCAGCAGCTCGACGGCCTCCTGGACCTTTCCTTCGCGCAGCAGTTCCTTGGCCACACGGGCAAAGGCGTCGCGGGCATGCGAGGCCGCGAGGTTGTACTGGATGAAGTAATCGACGTAAACCCGTGGATCGTTGAGGTTTCCGTAGCGGAACGTATCCCGGAGCAGCGGTGCGGTGTAGTCCGTGTCGATGCGCCCGATCTCGTAGGGGTTCTCCACCGGCGTGCGGATCGGCACGAAACGGTAGGCGTAGCCGTCAAACTGCAGATAATCCATCAGTCCGAGGTCCTGCATGATGTAGACCTGCGTGAGGTAGACGGGGCGTTTCCAGTCGAAGTTCGCGAGCATGTCGAGGATCATCAGCTGGCTCTTGTCCACCGAATTGCCCCGCAGGTTGATGTAGACCGTATCGACCATCTTGTCGCGATCCTTCTCGGCCACGATCCCCGAAGCGATGGCATTCTCCTTGTTGACGGGCAGCGCAATGCGCTTGGCGGGGATGTAGTCGGCCCACGTGCCGTCGCTGTACTGCACCTGGCTGCGCGGATCGTCGCTGCGCACGAAGTCGATCACCTCGCGCAGCTCCGGAACGCGGTCCAGCTTCTCCAGCACCGGCACCAGATCGTTCGTGTAGGTATACTTGTGTTTGGGCAGCGAGAAGGGGACGCCGGCCGCTTCGTTGGCGCGGGTCTTCATCTCGTCGATGTACCATTCGCCGCCGAGGTACGACGTGTTGACGATCCGCACGTCGGGCCGTACGCCGTAGACCTCCTGGTTGTTCCACAGCGGGAAGGTGTCGTTGTCGCCGTAGTTGAGGATGATCGAGTTGGGGAGTGTCGACTGGAGGTAGTTCCAGCCGATATCGCGGGCCATCGTACGGTGCGAGCGGTCGTGGTCGTCCCAGTTCTGGGCCGCGAGGATTCCCGGCACGCTCAGCGAAAGGACGATGGCGGCAGCCGCCGTGGCAAGGTTGCGGCGTTTGGCGATCCGTTCGATCAGCTCGCGCAGCGCCAGCACCCCGCACCCGATCCAGATCGAGAAGGCGTAGAACGAACCTGCATAGACGTAGTCGCGTTCACGCGGTTCGCCGGGCGAGGTGTTGAAGTAGACGACCAGCGCTACACCCATCATGATGAAGAGCCACATGACGATCGAGAAGTTGCGCGGATCGCGGTTCAACTGGTAGATCAGTCCGATCAGACCCAGCAGGAAGGGGAGGAAATAGTAGGTGTTGCGCCCCTTGTTCTCGGCCACTTCGCGCGGCAGGTTGTCCTGCGGCCCGACGTACATGCGGTCGATCCACTGGATGCCCGAGAGCCAGTTTCCGTCGGTGATCGTCGTGCGCAAGGGCTGGATGTCGCTCTGGCGGCCGACGAAATTCCACAGGAAGTAGCGCCAGTACATGTACGAGAGCTGGTAGTTGAAGAAGAAGTAGAGGTTCTCGCCGAAGGTCGGCTCGACGATGCTGCGCGTATCGCCGTAGGAGTCCGTGTAGACGTGCTTGCGGCCGTAGTCGAGCACCTCGCCGCGCACGGGACGCCCCGAGGCGTCGCGCTGGATCTCGCCGTTTTCATCGCGCAGCGTCTCGGTCTTGGTGCGGTAGGCGGCCCACTGCTTGTACTCCTTTTCGCCCTTCGAGGCGTTCCACATGCGCGGGAAGAGGGTCATGAACTCCGGCGCGTGGGTATAGCCCGTCAGGATGGAGGCCTTCTTGTATTTGCCGTCCTCGTCCAGATAGCGGACCTCCTTGGAGGTAACGTTCTCGGGAGGCGCCGAGTATTGGGCGCCGTACAACAGCGGACGGTTGCCGTACTGTTCGCGGTTGAGCACCGAGAGCAGCGCATGGGGGTTGTTCGGGTTGTTGGAGTTCATCGGCGGGTTGACCGAGGCCCGGATGACCACCGAGGCGTAGGACGAGAAGCCGATGAGGATCATCGTCGTCGAGAGCAGGAAGAGGTTGAGCAGCGGCCGCTGGCGGCGGTGGCTCTGCCACGTGGCCCAGCCCATCAGGGCCAGCAGTCCCAGCATGCTCAGGGCGAAGCCCGTGTTGACGGGCAGTCCCAGCGTGTTGACGAAGAGCGTGTCGAACTGGGCGCCGATCCAGATCGTGCAGGGGATGATGATGTAGTTGACGAAGATGATCAGGGCTCCGGCCAGCAGTGTGGTGCCGACGACGCCTTTCCAGGTAATGTGCTCCGTTTTGCGGAAGTAGTAGATGAAGACCAGCGCGGGGATGCACAGCAGGTTGAGGATGTGCACGCCGATCGAGAGTCCCATCAGGTAGGCGATCAGCACGATCCAGCGCGAGGCGTGGGGTTCGTCGGCCTGCTCCTCCCACTTGAGCATGAGCCAGACGACCAGCGCCGTGAACATCGACGAGAGGGCGTAGACCTCACCCTCGATGGCCGAGAACCAGAAGGTGTCGGTGAAGGTGTAGGCCAGGGCTCCGACGGCGCCGGCACCGAGGATGGCCACGATGGTCGGGCGGGTCAGTTCGGCACCGTTGCGCGTAGCCATGCGGCGGGCCAGGTGGGTGATCGTCCAGAAGAGGAAGAGGATGCAGAAGGCGCTGGCCAGCGAGTTCATCGCATTGACGGCCATGCCCACGTAATCGGGGTTGCCGAAGGCGAAGAGGGTGGCCAGCCGGGCCAGCATCATGAAGAGCGGAGCGCCGGGCGGGTGTCCCACTTCGAGTTTGTAGGAGGTGGCGATGAACTCCGAGCAGTCCCAGAGACTCGACACGGGTTCCATGGTCATCAGGTAGACGATCGCCGCAATGGCGAAGACGCCCCATCCGACGAGGTTGTTCCAGCGTTTGAAGAGATGCATATCGTTCACAAATTCCTAAAGGCGGTGGTTATTTGCCGAATGTTCGCAAAAGTAGTGATTTAACGCGGTTTTTCCAATCGTTCGTATGCGAAATGCGATTTTCTTCCCGAACCTCGGGGCGCGGGGTGCGGCCCGTGCGCGGCGAGCCCTTCGGCGAGGTCTTGTCTCTGCCATGGCGCCGGTCGTTGTTCCGGTCGTTGCGCGGGCGGGTGTTGCGTGACGGTGACGGTTCCGGACGGGGCTCCGTCGACGCGTTGCGGGAGGTCGGAGCCGCCGGGCGTTTGCCGGCATGGCCGCTGTTCGGCTTCGGTTGCACCGCGTTGCGGGAGCTATTCTTCGTCGGGACCGATTTCGGCTGCGCCATGTCGCGGGCTGCCTCCTTCACCGGGGCCGGTTGGCCGGCGGAGACCTCGGGGGCTTGTTTCGGCTTCCGGGAGGAGAGGCCGGAAGGTGCGGAGGTGGCGGCGTCCGGGGTTGCGGCAGCCCCGCGGCGACGGTGGCGGCGTCGGCGTTTCGGGGCGGTGCCGGCACGTTCTCCGGCGTTCGGGGCCGTTTCCCGGACGGTAGAAGCCGTTGCTTCGGCAGATTGGACCGTCGCTTTGCTGTCCGGGATTGTCTCTTGGGCGGGTGCTGCCACCTTCCCGGCGGCTGTCGGCGCGGTGTCCCGGGGCGACTTTCGGGTCGGAGCGGGTTGTCCGGAGTGTTGGGGCTTTTCCCCCTCCGAAGTCGCCGGAGCGGCGGATGAAGCAGCGGAAGTCTGTGCGGCAGGAGTGTTTCGCTTCGGAGCCGTCGGCTTGGCGCTGCGGCTCTTCCTGTCGGCCCGGGCCTGACGCCGCGCGGCCTCCTCCAGTGCCTCGGCGGCATAGGCCGGGGTCTCCCCCTCGATGGGGAGAATCAGCCCCGTGAGCTTCTGGATCCCGAGCAGGTATTCCAGTTCGGCTTCGGAGCAGAACGACCACGCCGAGCCTTCCCGCCCGGCACGCCCCGTACGGCCGATGCGGTGGACGTAGGTCTCGGCCACCTCCGGCAGGTCATAGTTGACTACGAGCGGCAGCTGGTCGATGTCGATGCCGCGGGCGGCGATATCCGTGGCGATCAGCACGCGGCACGCTCCCGACTTGAAGTCGTTCATCGCCCGTACGCGGGCATTCTGCGACTTGTTGCCGTGGATGGCCGCCGCGTCGATCCCCGCCCGGTTGAGGATCCTGGCCAGCCGGTCGGCGCCGTGTTTGGTGCGGGTGAAGACCAGCACCTGCCGCGCATCCGATTCGCGC
This sequence comes from Alistipes megaguti, assembly GCF_944320325.1. Taxonomy (NCBI): domain Bacteria; kingdom Pseudomonadati; phylum Bacteroidota; class Bacteroidia; order Bacteroidales; family Rikenellaceae; genus Alistipes; species Alistipes megaguti. The sequence goes on along the minus strand of NZ_CALUHA010000018.1, from coordinate 18,991 downwards.
AACAGGCGGATCAGCAGCTCGCTCTTCTCGCTCTTCTCGGCGAAGTAGACCCGCTGTGCGATGGTCTCGACCACCGAAGCCGGCGGCGTGACGGTCACCAGCACCGGGTCGTGCAGGATCCGGGCGGCCAGTGCGGCGATCTCCTCCGGCATGGTGGCCGAGAAGAAGAGCGTCTGCCGCTTCGCGGGCAGCAGCGGCAGGATGCGCCGGATGTCGTGGATGAAGCCCATGTCGAGCATGCGGTCGGCCTCGTCGAGGACGAAGAAGCGGATGGCGTCGAGCGAGATGTAGCCCTGGCCGATCAGGTCGAGCAGGCGCCCCGGCGTGGCCACGAGCAGGTCGACGCCCCGTTCGAGCGCCTCGACCTGCGGCCGCTGGTTGACGCCGCCGAAGATGACGCAGTGGCGGATCGGCGTGTAGCGGGCGTAGTCGCGGCAGCACTCGTCGATCTGGATGGCCAGTTCGCGCGTGGGGGTGAGCACCAGCGCCCGGATCGGACGCCGTCCCCGTACGGGCGGCTCCTGGGCCAGCAGTTGCAGAATGGGCAGCGTGAAGGCTGCGGTTTTGCCCGTGCCGGTCTGGGCGCAACCCTGCAGGTCGCGGCCCTCGAGGGCGGGCGGTATGGCTTGTTCCTGAATGGGGGTGGGGGTTTCGTAACCCTTTTCCGAGACGGCGCGCAGCAGCGGCGCCGAGAGTCCTAAATCCTGAAATTTCATAATAATCGGGGTAAAGGTACGATAAATTTTCGGGATAACGCATAAAATTCGTATCTTTACCCGTTCAAAACGTCGTTAAACCGAATTATTATGGAATCCAAACTCGTACTTTACAATACGCTCTCCCGTCGCAAGGAGGAGTTCGAACCCCTGGTCGAGGGCCGTGTCGGCATGTATGTCTGCGGCCCGACGGTATACGGCGATCCCCATCTGGGCCATGCCCGTCCGGCGGTGACCTTCGACCTGCTCTTCCACTACCTCAAGGCGCTGGGCTACAAGGTCCGCTACGTGCGCAACATCACCGACGTCGGCCACCTCGAGCACGATGCCGACGAGGGTGAGGACAAGATCGCCAAGAAGGCACGCCTCGAGCAGTTGGAACCCATGGAGGTGGCCCACTACTACACGGAGCGTTACCACCGGGCGATGGATGCCCTCAATGTCGAGTCGCCCTCGATCGAACCCTGCGCCTCGGGCCACATCATCGAGCAGATCGAGTTCGTCAAGCGTATCCTCGAGGCAGGCTTCGCCTACGAATCGAACGGTTCGATCTATTTCGACGTCGAGAAATACAACCGCAAATACCACTACGGATGCCTCTCGGGCCGCAACCTCGAGGACATCGTTACCAATACGCGCGAGCTGGACGGCCAGTCGGACAAGCACCACTCCTACGACTTCGCCCTCTGGAAGAAGGCCTCGCCCGAACACATCATGCGCTGGCCCTCGCCCTGGAGTGACGGTTTCCCCGGCTGGCACATGGAGTGCTCGGCCATGTCGACGCGCTATCTGGGCGAGCGTTTCGACATCCACGGCGGCGGCATGGACCTGATGTTCCCCCACCACGAGTGTGAGATCGCGCAGTCGACCGCCGCCCTGGGCCACGACTCGGCCCGCTACTGGGTGCACAACAACATGATTACGATCAACGGCCAGAAGATGGGCAAGTCGCTCGGCAACTTCATTACGCTCGAGGAGCTCTTCACGGGCTCGCACCGCCTGCTGGCCCAGGCCTACTCGCCGATGACGATCCGTTTCTTCGTGCTGCAGGCCCACTACCGCTCGACGCTCGACTTCTCGAACGAGGCGCTGCAGGCCGCCGAAAAGGGGCTCGACCGTCTGATGAAGGGAATCGAGACGCTGGGCAAGATCCGGCCCTCGGCCGTGTCGACCGTCTCGCCCGACGAACTCGAGGAGCGCTGCCGCACGGCCATGGATGACGATCTGAACTCGCCGATGGTTATCTCGGCCCTCTTCGACTGGGTGCGCACGATCAACCAGCTGGCCGACGGTACGCAGACCATTACGGCCGAGGATCTCGAGAAGCTGCGCCGGACGTTCCGCCTCTATGCCTTCGACATCCTGGGACTGCGCGACGAAAAGGCTGCCGGTACGGCTTCGGGCCGCGACTACGTGACACCGCTCGTGGAGATGCTGCTCGATATCCGTCAGGGAGCCAAGGCCTCGAAGGACTGGGCTACGTCGGACCGCATCCGCGACGGACTCACCGCAGCCGGCATCCGCGTCAAGGACCGCAAGGACGGTTCGGACTGGGAGTTGGAGTAACTACGGATCCGGTCGTATGAAGCGTATCCTGCAGGAAAACGGCCGGCGGCCGGCCGGCCGTGGCGGCGGATGGCGGGGCCGTGGCAACGGATGGTGGGGCTGTGTCGCAGCGGTGGTGGTGCTGGCGGGAGGCCTGCTCCAGGCGTGCACGTCGAACGCCTACCTTGCGGCCCGCGAACAAACCTCCGTCGTCGACGGAATGCCCGATCCGCAGCAGTTGGACAGCCTTACCCGTCACCGGATGACGGTCGGCGCCGCAGAGTGTTACGACCTGCTTTTCGACCTGCTGCAGCGTGAGGGGTGTTTGATCGTGAGTGCCGACCGGGCATCGGGACTCGTTGTGGCGCGGCAGGTGCTGCCCGCCGAACCGGAGATCCTTGTGCCGATGGCCGGCGAGATCCGCCACCTGAGTTTTGTCGTGCAGTCGACGGGGCTCACCTCCGAAGTGCGGCTGACGGTCTACGTCACGCGGCAGTGGTATTCGGGCGATGCGTCGGCCTTCATGACGGAGGAGTTGGGGCTTTCGACCTCGCCGGAGATCTACGCCGGGTGGTTTGACCGCCTCGACCGTGCCGTGCCGCGATAATCGGGGGGGGGAGAGAAGCCGTGGAGACAGGACTGGAGTGAGTGGCCAAGGAGAAGGAGAGGGGGAAGAGAGGGGGAAGAGAGGCCGAGGCAAGCCCCGCACGGCCCGGGAGGCAGAGAGGACCCGGCGCACCCGGCAGGACCGGAGAGTCGGGGAGAAGCCCCGCACGGCCCGGGAGGCGGAGAGGACCCGGTGCACCCGGCAGGACCGGAGAACCGGAGAGACGAAACCTGCGGCAATCCGAACAGACTCTCCATTGTGGCATCCGTTCCCGAACGGGCTGCCCGGAGCTGTCCTTGAACCTCCTTGAATGGTTTGGAACGCGCCCTGCAGGAACCGAACGAATAACAAAAACAAGAAGCAAGCAATAACAGAAACTATGGCGGAACTTAAAGTGGCGGCTCTGGAACTCGGTACCGAGCGGATCCGGAAGCTGCTTGTACAGTATGCCGTGCCGGCGATCATCGCCATGACGGCCTCCTCGCTCTATAACATGGTCGACAGTATCTTCATCGGCCATGGTGTCGGTCCCCTGGCCATCTCGGGACTGGCGCTGACCTTCCCGTTGATGAACCTCGCCGCGGCCTTCGGATCGCTCGTCGGCGTGGGTGCCGCGACACTGGTCTCCATGCGCCTCGGGCAGCGCGACTACGAGACGGCCCAGCGCGTGTTGGGCAACGTCGTGATGCTCAACATCATCATCGGCATCGCCTTCAGTATTGTCGCCCTGCTCTTCCTTGATCCGATCCTCTACTTCTTCGGGGCCAGCGAGGCGACGATCGGCTACGCCCGCGAGTACATGGTCATCATCCTGCTCGGCAACGTTGTCACGCACATCTATCTGGGTCTGAACTCCATCCTGCGCGCCGCGGGGCACCCCCGCAAGTCGATGTACGCCACGATCAGTACGGTGGTCATCAATGCCATCCTCGACCCGATCTTCATCTTCTGGTTCGACTGGGGCATCCGCGGGGCGGCCATCGCCACGATTCTGGCCCAGATTATCTCGCTCGTCTGGCAGTTCCGGCTCCTGTCGGACCGGCAGGAGCTGCTCCACTTCCGACGCGGCATCTACCGCCTGCGCCGCAAGATTGTCCGCGACATCCTCTCGATCGGCATGTCGCCCTTCCTGATGAATCTGGCCGCCTGCTTCATCGTCATTCTCATCAACAAGGGGTTGAAGGAGTTCGGCGGCGACCTGATGATCGGCGCCTACGGCATCGTTAACCGTCTGGGATTCTTCTTCGTGATGATCGTCATGGGACTGAACCAGGGCATGCAGCCCATCGCCGGCTACAACTACGGCGCACGGCAGTTCGACCGCGTCATGCGGGTGCTGAAACTGACGATGATCGGCGCCACGTGCATCACGGTATGCGGATTCCTGATCGGCGAACTCTTTCCGCGGCTGGCCGTCAGCCTCTTTACGGCGGACGAGGAGTTGATTCGCCTCTCGGTCGAGGGTATGCGCATCACCTTCATCTGCTATCCGATCATCGGCTTCCAGATGGTGGCCACGAACTTCTTCATGAGCATCGGCATGGCCGGCAAGGCCATCTTCCTGTCGCTGTCGCGGCAGCTGTTGTTCCTCATGCCGTTCCTGATCTTCCTGCCGCACATCTTCGACCGATATACGTCGTGGGACGGCAGCTGGGGCGTCTGGGCCTCGATGCCGCTCTCGGATCTGCTGGCCTCGATCGTCGCCTTCTTCATGCTGACCTGGCAGCTGCGCTATTTCCGCAGACAGCAGGCTTCCGAACCCGAAAAACAGTGATCGTCTATGGATAAATTCGTCATCAATATCGGCCGCCAGCTGGGCAGCGGCGGCAAGATCGTCGGCGAGATCATCGCCCGGCGTCTGGGCATCAAGCTCTACGACAAGGAGCTTATCAATCTCGCCGCCCGCGAGAGCGGGCTCTGTCCCGAGTGTTTCGAACGGGCCGACGAACGCGAAGCCAAGGGTACGTTCGCTACGCTGATCGGCTACTTCCGTGCTCCGTTCACGGGCTACGAAGGGGGCAACACGAACAATATCCTGGCCAACGAATCGCTGTTCCGCATCCAGAGCGATGTGATTCGCGAGATTGCCTCACGCGAGTCGGCGATCTTCGTCGGACGGTGCGCCGACTACATTCTGCGCGACAATCCGCGCTGCGTCAACGTCTTCATTACGGCCGACGAGGCCGATCGCGTAGCGCGCCTCCGCAAGCGGCACGACTGCTCGGAGGAGGAGGCCCGCGCCATGATGGAGCGCATCGACGCGCAGCGGGCTTCGTACTACAACTACTACAGCCTGCGAACCTGGGGACAGGCCGCCACCTATCATCTGTGTGTCAACTCCTCGAAGCTGGGCGAAGAGGAGACGGCCGATTTCATTCTGGACTTCGCGGGACGCAGGCTTCACGAGAAATTTTAGCAAACAAGCAGACTGCAACATATGGTATTATCCGATCAGATCAAGGAGCTCGAACAGCGGCGCGAGGCTTTGGAACGCTGCCTGGACATCGAGCAGAAGCGCATCGACCTGCGCAACGAGGAGGAGAAGACACAGGAGCCCGACTTCTGGGGTGACCCCGACCGGGCGCGCGAACAGTTGCGCAAGGTGGCCGGCATCAAGGCGTGGGTCGAGGATTACGACGCCATCCGCAAGGATGTCGAGGATCTCGAACTGATGCCCGACTTCGTCAAGGAGGGGGTCATGACCGAGGCCGAACTCGACGCCCATTACGCCTCGACGCTCGAGAAGATCGAAAAGCTCGAGATGCGTAACATGCTGCGCCGCGACGAGGACAAGTTGGGAGCCATCATGGATATCAACGCCGGAGCGGGCGGTACGGAGGCGCTGGACTGGGCCTCGATGCTCATGCGCATGTACACGCGTTGGGGCGAGGCTCACGGCTACAAGGTCAAGGTGCTCGATTATCAGGCCGGTGACGAGGTGGGCGTAAAGTCCTGCACGCTGGAGTTCGAGGGCGAATACGCCTACGGTTACCTCAAGAGCGAGAACGGCGTTCACCGCATGGTGCGTCTGTCGCCCTTCAATGCCAACAACAAGCGGCAGACGACCTTCGCGTCGGTCTTCGTCTCGCCGGCCGTTGACGACACGATCGAGATCACGATCAACCCGGCCGACATCGAGTGGGATACGTTCCGTTCGTCGGGGGCCGGCGGCCAGAACGTCAACAAGGTCGAGACGGCCGTGCGGCTGCGCTACCACGGCAAGGACCCCGATACGGGCGAACCGGTCGAGTATCTGATCGAAAACATGGAGACACGTTCGCAGCTGATGAACCGCGAGAATGCGATGCGCATCCTGCGGTCGAAACTCTACCAGCGCGAACTGGACAAGCGCATGGCCACGCAGCAGGCGCTCGAAGCCTCGAAGAAGAAGATCGAGTGGGGTTCGCAGATCCGGTCGTATGTCTTCGACGACCGCCGCGTCAAGGACCACCGTACGGGTGTCCAGACTTCGAACGTCGAGGCGGTGATGGACGGCGATCTGGATGCCTTCATCAAGGCCTATCTCATGGAGTTCGGCGCCAATGCGTAGCGGATTCCTTCGCCGGACCGCGGGGTGCGTTGCCTTGCTGACCGGGCTCCTTGCGGCGGGGGCCGCGGAGGCGGCGTGTCCGGTCGAAAACGCGGGCGTGCAGGTCGGCATGACCGATACGGCCGCCTACTTCCCCCGGCTGCGCGGCCGGCGGGTCGCCGTGCTGGCCAACCAGACCTCGGTGGCGCGGATGCCCGGAGCCGTCGGCGCCGAGGGACACCCGCTGACGGTGGATGCCGCCGGAAGGGTTCATCTGGTCGATCTGCTCCACGAGAGCGGTTTCGACGTCGAGGCCATCTTCTCACCCGAACACGGTTTCCGCGGGACGGCCGACGCCGGCGAAAAGGTCTCCGGTTCGGTGGATGCCCGTACGGGAATTCCGATCCGTTCGTTGTATGACGGGAGGACGCTGCGACCGTCGGATGAGGCGATGCGCTCGTTCGATGTGTTGGTGGTCGACATGCAGGATGTCGGACTGCGCTTCTACACCTATTATATTTCGATGCTGAGGATGATGGATGCCTGCGCCGCGTTCAACCGGGCGGTCATCGTCCTCGACCGTCCGAATCCCAACGGCGACAAGGTCGAGGGGCCGTTGCTCGACATGCGTTACAGGTCGGGGGTCGGGGCGCTGCCGATCCCCGTACTGCACGGTCTGACGATGGGCGAGATCGCCCGCATGGCCGTGGGCGAGGGGTGGGCCTGCGCGTGCGATCTGACGGTAGTCCCCTGCCGCAACTACACCCACGCCACGGAGTATCGGCTGCCCGTGGCGCCGTCGCCCAACCTCCCGACGCAGCGTGCCGTCTACCTCTATGCGGCGTTGTGTCCCTTCGAGGGAACGGTCGTGAGCCTCGGACGCGGAACTTCGAAGCCGTTTGAAATCTATGGCCATCCCTCGATGAAGGGGCGTTCGTTCTCCTTCACGCCGCGTCCGACGCCTGGTGCCAAGCATCCTCCGCTTGAGGGGCAGTTGTGTCGGGGTGAGGATCTGAGCCGCATGCCGCTCGAAGAGGCCCGCAGTGTGGGCTTCTCACTGAAATATGTGATTGATGCCTGTGGGGATCTGGCGATGGGCGAGGATTTCTTTACGCCGATGTTCGAGAAGCTGATCGGCGTGGGGTGGGTGCGGGAGATGATCCTCGACGGTGCCTCGGACGAGGAGATTCGCGCCCGCTGGCTGCCCGAAGCTGAGGCCTTCCGCAAGTTGCGGGCAAAATATCTGCTTTACGAGTGATCGCGCCGGAGCCGACCTGCATGTTCGGTTTCGTCGTTCTTTACCGGCCTCGTTCAGCCCCCGCTATCCTCAAAAAAGCCGCTCCGTTTTGGGGCGGCTTTTTCATGAAAAAGATCTTCGGGAGTTTGACGGGCTGCGCTCTCGTGAAAGATCCTTTGACCGTTGCGGCGTGAAGGAGCGAAACTACGCCGCAGCGGGTCAATCTGTCTCCGATTCCGGAATACGGTCGGCCTCGGTGACGGGGTGCAGCACCCGGCAGGGGTTGCCTGCGGCCACGACCTGCGGCGGAATGTCGTGTGTCACGACGCTCCCGGCGCCGATCACCGCCCCCTGGCCGATCGTCACACCGGGGAGCAGCGTCGCGTGGCCCCCGATCCAGACGTCGTCGTGAATGGTCACGGGGAGCGACTGCATGATCCCCTCGTTGCGCTGCTCCGCGAGCAGGGCGTGGCGCACGGTGTAGATCCCCACGTCGGGGCCGATGTAAACGTGGTTGCCGATCGTCACGGGTGCCTCGTCGAGGATCGTCAGGTTGAAGTTTCCCACGAAGTGGTCGCCCACGGAGATCTGCTCCCCGAAGTCGCAGTGGAACGGGCTGTGGAGCGTGATGTTGCGGCCGACGCGGCCGAAGAGCCGGCGGATGATCGCCTCGCGCTCCTCACGCCGCGAAGGCGGCAGTCGGTTGAGCCGGAAGCAGAGCTCTTCGGCCCGGAGCAGTGCCTCGCCGATGCGGGGTGTCACGGCGTGGAGCCACCGCCCCGCGCGCATCATTTCGAGATCGTTCATGCTATTGTTTTTCGGTGAAATGTTCGTAAATACGTTTCGAAATGGCCGCAATCACGGCAGCGTTCTTCGCATCGTCGGCCGGGGAGTCGGTGACCAACACCGTCACGCAGTAGTGGCGGCCGTCGGGCAGTACGACATAGCCGGCGTCGTTATCGGCGATGCGGAGACCCTCCGGCGTGCGGTCCGACGAGCCGGTCTTATGCCCGAGGACGGCCCCTTCGGGAAGCCCTGCACGGAGTTTGTCCGTGCCGGTAATTGCACCCTCCAGTAGCCGTTGCAGCAGGGTTTCGTGCTCCGGTGTTAGCAGACCGCCCTCGAGCAAGCGGGCAAAGAGTGCGCAGACGGCCGAAGGACGTGCGACGTTGATCCGCTGATTGGCAGGATCGAGGTGCATCGTGCGCTCCGTGGCGGCGATCCGGAATCCCTCGATCCCGGCCTTCTCGCACACGTAGCGCTCCACGGCATTGGGGCCTCCAACGTATTCCAACAGACGGTCGCAGGCGATATTGTCGCTCAGGGACGTGCTGTATCGCAACAATTCGCCGAGCGTAACCCGTCCGCCCGTCGCCGGCAGGGAGTCACGCAGCGGGCTGTAGGTGTCGGGATCGAGCCATTCGGGGCCTACCTCGACGGGCGTCGTGAGCGGAGTCCCCTCTGCGTCGGCCTTGTCCAGCACGGCCAGGGCCACCGGAAACTTGAAGACACTCAACAGCGGCAGCGGCACATCCTGCCGGGAGATGGTCTCCCCGTCGGGAGTACGGATGGCGATACCGATTCGGGCCTCGGGGAGCGATGCCGCGAGTTGTTCCAGATCTTGTTCGAGGGTGCGGGTTCGGGAGCCGCAGGCCGTCAGCAGCAGCCCTGCGCAAAAAAGAAGGAGTCGCATCATGGGGAGGGAGGCATAAAAAATACACCTCAGAAAGATTCCGAGGTGTATTTTTACGGTCATATCCGTTCGTTACTCCGAAACGATAGCCTCGCTCGGGCAAACGCCTGCGCACGTGCCGCAGTCGATGCACTTGTCGGGATCGATGACATAGATGTCGCCGGCCGAGATGGCCTCTACCGGGCATTCGCCGATGCAGGTCCCGCATGCTACGCAGGAATCAGTAATCTTGTAAGCCATTTTTTTTCGTGTTTGTGGTTAATGTGTGTAGTGCAAATATAGAAACTTATTTGATAAAATCAAACTATTTGATCATATCGAAGCCCGTGTAGGGAACCAGCACCTCCGGGATACGGATGCCTTCGGGAGTCTGGAAGTCCTCGAGCATTGCGGCGACGATACGCGGCAGGGCCAGCGACGAACCGTTGAGCGTGTGGGCCAGGTGGATCTTCTTCTCGGCGTCGCGGTAGCGCAGCTTCAGACGGTTGGCCTGGAACGACTCGAAGTTCGAAACGGAAGAAACCTCCAGCCACCGCTTCTGTGCCTCGGAGTAGACCTCGAAATCGTAGGTCAGCGCCGAGGTGAAGGACATGTCGCCGCCGCACAACCGTACGATGCGGTACGGAAGACCCAGCGACTTGACCAGTGACTCGACATGAGCCACCATGCCGTCCAGCGCCTCGTACGATACGTCGGGCAGCGACAGCTGGACGATCTCCACCTTGTCGAACTGGTGCAGACGGTTCAGACCGCGCACATCCTTGCCGTAGGAACCGGCCTCGCGGCGGAAGCAGGGGGTATAGGCCGTCATCTTGACGGGGAAGTCCTTCTCGTCGAGGATCACGTCGCGGTAGATGTTCGTCACGGGTACCTCGGCCGTCGGCACGAGGTAGTAGTTGTCGACCGTGGCGTGGTACATCTGACCCTCCTTGTCGGGCAGCTGGCCCGTGCCGAAGCCCGAGGCCTCGTTGACCATCACCGGAGGCTCGACCTCCAGATAGCCGGCGCGGGTGTTGCAGTCGAGGAAGTAGTTGATCAGCGCACGCTGCAGGCGGGCTCCCTTGCCCTTGTAGACGGGGAAACCGGCACCGGTGAGCTTGACGCCCAGATCGAAGTCGATGATGTCGTATTTCTTGGCCAGCTCCCAGTGGGGCAGCGGGTTTTCGGGCAGTTTGGTGTAGCTCTCGACGAGTTTCACGACCAGATTGTCAGCAGCCGTCTTGCCTTCGGGGACGATGTCGGCCGGGAAGTTGGGCAGCGTGACGAGCGTGGCCTGCAGCTCCTGCTGCACGTCGTTCGACTCGGCCTGCAGCCGGGCCGACTTCTCCTTGAGGTCCGTAACGAAGTGTTTGCGCTCCTCGGCCTCGTCGCGGCGGCCCTGGCCCATCAGGGCGCCGATCTCCTTGGCGGCCTTGTTCTGTACGGCCAGCGTATTGTCGAGTTCCAGCTGGATGGCCTTGCGGCGGTCGTCGAGCGAGAGGATCTTGTCGATGACGGGGGCGGCGTCGACGCCTTTCTTGGCGAGTTTGCGGACGGCGGCATCCCGATCATCCCGGATTTGCTTGATCGTAAGCATGATATCGGATGTTTTTGTGTGTTTTCGCGTTACGCAGGGCAAAATTACAAAAAATGCGGAAAAGTGTATCTTTTTCCGCGGGAAAAACACCCCGGGGTTGTCCGTGCGGCGAAATTTCGTATTTTTGTGCAAAATTCCATCGCTTTGAGAACTGTCGAACTGCTGGCTCCGGCCCGCGATTACGCGTCGGCCGTCGTGGCCGTCGATGCCGGAGCCGATGCCGTCTATATCGGAGGCGCCCGTTTCGGGGCTCGTCAGGCAGCCGGAAACTCCGCCGCGGAGATCGCCCGCGTGGTCGAGTATGCCCATCGCTACGGCGTGCGGGTCCATGCCACGCTCAACACGCTGCTCTGGGACGACGAGCTTCGCGAGGCCGAACGCACGGCCCGCGAACTGATCGACGCCGGGGTCGATGCCCTCATCGTGCAGGACATGGCCCTGCGGCGCATGGATCTGCCTGTCGAGCTGCATGCCTCGACCCAGGTCTCGAACCGTACGCCCGAAGGGGCCCGCTTTCTGGCCGAGGCGGGCTTCGCACGCGTGATTCTCGAGAGAGCCCTCTCGCTGGAGGAGATCCGCGCCATCTGTGCCGCCACGCCGGCCGAGGTGGAGGTCTTCGTCCACGGTGCCATCTGCGTCGGTTACAGCGGCCGCTGTTTCCTTTCGCGGGCCATGTCGGGCCGCAGCGGAAACCGCGGCGCCTGCAGCCAGCCCTGCCGCCTCCCGTGGGACCTCGTCGACGGCCGCGGCCGACGGATCATCACCGGCAAGCATCTGCTCTCGGTGCGCGACCTGAACCTCTCGCACCGTTTGGGCGAACTGGTCGACGCCGGCGTCACGTCGTTCAAGATTGAGGGGCGGCTGAAGGATGCCGGGTATATCCGCAACGTGGTGGCCTGGTACCGCCGGGCGTTGGACGAGGTGCTGGCCGCACGGCCTGCGCTGCGGCGCGCCTCGGTGGGGGAGAGTGTGCCCGATTTCGAACCCGATCCGGCAAAGAGCTTTACGCGCGGCGAATCCGAATATTTCTTCGACGGCAAGCGGGCCGGTGTGGCCTCGTTCGATACGCCGAAGGCCGTCGGCGAGCGTATCGGGCGTGTAGCGCAGGTCTCGGGCGGAAGCTTCCGGATCGATGGCGATGCCGATCTGGCTCCGGGTGACGGCATCTGCCTCATTACGCCGCGTGGCGTCGTCGGGACGAACATCAACGCCGTCGAGGGGCGCCGCATTACCCCCAACCGCATCGAAGGGATTACGCCCGGGGCGGAGCTCTGCCGCAACTACGACCGGCGTTTCTCGCTGGCTCTGGAGCGCAGCCGCATGCGGCGGGTTATTCCGACGCGGGCTCTGGTCGAAGCCTCGGCCCAAGGGGTGATCGTCACCTGCACCGATTGCGAGGGGCTGGAGGCGTCAGCCCGGCGTGATGTGCCGCTTGAGCGGGCCAAGAACCCCGAGGCCAATGCCGCGACGCTGCGCGCACAGGCGATGAAGTCGGGCGACACGATCTTCGCCGTGCGCGAGGTGGAGGTGCGGGGCGGCGAGTGGTTCGTCCCCGCGTCGCTGGCTGCCGAGCTGCGGCGCGAAGCGTTGGCCGGGTTGTTGCGGCAGCGCGAGGAGCGGCCGCTCGAACACCGCATCCTCCCCGAAAACCGGGCGGCGCGTTACCCGTCGGAGCGGCTCGATGCCGACGAAAACGTAACGAATCATCTGGCTGAGGCCTTCTACCGCGACCACGGGGTGTGCAAGATCGAACGGCCGCTGGAACTGGCTCCGTCGCTCGAGGGGTGCACCGTCATGCGCTCGGCCTACTGCATCCGCCGCGAGATCGGCGAGTGCCTGCGCGAAGGGTCGCGCCTGCGCGGTGATCTCTATCTGGAGCACGGTGCGGACCGTTTCCGGCTCGGGTTCGATTGCAAGGCGTGCGAAATGACGCTGGTGGAGTGCCCGCGCCGCCGGATGGACAAGGAGAAAAAACATTAGAGATATGCAGCAGCAACTGACCCCCGATTTTGCGGATTACGAACTCATTGATACGGGTGATTTCGAAAAGCTCGAACGTTTCGGCCGTTTCGTCACGCGGCGTCCCGAACCGCAGGCCATCTGGCGGCGTTCGCTCCCCGAGGCGGAGTGGCGACGCTTGGCCGATGCCTCGTTCCGGCGCGACCTGCGCAACGATGAACGCGGCGAGTGGCAGCTCGATCCGAAGATGCCCGACCGCTGGACGATCGCTTATGCCTACCGCGGAATGAAACTCCGCATGCGGATGGCCCTTACGTCGTTCAAGCATGTCGGGATCTTCCCCGAGCAGGCCGCCAATTGGATTTTCATCTACGAGAACGTGCTGCGTCTGTGCGGTGCGGAGGCCGCCGCCGGACATGCCGCTGCCGGACACGCCGCCGCCGGACATGCTGCTGCCGGACACGTCGCTGCGGAATCGGCCGTCCGGAATGCGTCGGTCGCCGAGACCCTTCCGACTGCCGCACCCCGTGTGCTGAACCTCTTTGCCTACACGGGCGGTGCGACGCTTGCCGCCCGGGCCGCCGGAGCCGAGGTGACGCACGTCGATTCGGTGCGGCCCGTCGTGACGTGGGCCCGCGAGAACATGGAGCTGAGCGGTCTGGACGGTGTGCGTTGGATCGTCGAGGATGCGCTGAAGTTCGTGCGCCGCGAGGTGCGCCGCGGAAACCGTTACGCCGGCATCATTCTCGATCCGCCGGCCTATGGACGCGGTGCCAACGGCGAAAAGTGGGTCCTCGAGGAGAACATCGGCGAGATGCTCGACTGCTGTGCGCAGCTGCTCGAGCCGCGCGGGGCCTTCCTGGTGCTGAACCTCTACTCGATGGGACTGTCGTCGACGCTGGCCCGCACGGCCGTCAGACAGGCCTTCGGCGCTCCCGAGGAGGAGCAATGGGGCGAATTGTGCTTCACGGACCGTGCCGGCAAGGAGCTCCCGCTGGGGACCTATTACCGCTTCAGACGCTGATCCGATTCTGAATCGCACAGCCCGTTGCCTGTTCCATCGCCTGCACGGCTGCTCCGGGTCGGAAAGAGAGGTGGCAAAGAGCGTGTGGCCGGTAAGAGAGGGGCAAAGAGGGAGGCAAAGAGAGAGTCCGGAAAGAGGGGTGGCCAACAGTGAGAGAACAGAGCGGGGCTGGCAGAGAGAGGAACCAACAGAGAAGGGCTGGCAGAGCGGGGCTGGCAGAGAGAGGTCCGACAGCGTAAGAGCGTAAGCATACAACAGAAGGAGAGAAAGAAAATAGGGGAGGGGAAGAAGAGATACGAGAGGGGGATGGACAACCGTAGAAAGGATGAGAAGAGGAGAGGAGAAGAGAGAGAATGCAGCAGGTGGGCTTTCGCCTGTTGATCAATGATTTGATGAAAACAAAAATTCGGAAGATATGAGTATTCTTGCTGTCATTTTCGGTCTTTTGAGCGGTTCGCTGCTCTCGGTGCTGGTGGGCATCATCGGCAGCCGGCGCCGCATCGGTTTCGGCTGGGCCTTTCTGTTGAGTCTGATCTTCACGCCGCTCGTGGGGCTGATCATCGCGTTGCTGACCGACCCGCTGCCCGATTGCGAACGGCGCTGGGGCTGCATCGGAACCGCCGTTGCACTGCTCGGAATCCTCTGTTTGATTGTCTTTCTGATGTTGCTGCTTACGGGCGGAGCCATGGCCCTCGCCTTGTGAGAAAACACGCGGAGCGTGTTTTGACGGTGTTGCGGGCTGTGCGGATGACCGATGTCGCCTGTTTCACGCGATGGTTCATGTGCGAGGTCGGCCTCTGCCTCTCGGTGTCCCCGCAGCAGGGGCCCGAATAGCCCACGTCGGTTCCCGGATCGGATCCGGCCGGACTGCGTTACGCGCCTGCAGGATTGGGAAACCTTATGTTCATAAGATAAAAGTGGATAAACGTAAATTGAATCTCTGGACCGATCGGGTCTTGTTCCCCGCGCTGGTCGGATTGTGCGGGTCCGGTATCGGACTCCACCTGTTCGAACATGCCGGCGCTCCCGAAATCCGGCACGTCTGGAAGCTGGTGCATATCATCCTTTCGCTGCTGTTCCTGGTCCTTGTCGGACTCCACGTCTACGGGCATTGGGCCTGGTACCGTTCGCTGGCTACGGCGGGCTGCAAGGGGTTGCGTCGGTGGATGGTGTTGCTGCTTGCGGTGGCCTTTCTGGTGGTGGCCGTAATGGGAATTGTCAAGTGGCTGTTCGGCGCCCATATCGGATTTTACCACTATGTGGGTGGTCTCGCGCTCGGGGTGCTGGCGTTGCTGCACATCATCAGACGATGGAGGCAGCTGTTCGGCCGCGGTCGGAACTCCGCAACCGGAAAGGGACGCTGACATCCGGCGTGTCGGCAACCGTGTCTGTGCGGGTGCAGGGGTTTTCTCCTCCGCACCCGCTCTGTTTTTTCACCCTCCCCTGGCCGGGGCTAAAGGCCGAAGACGTAGTAGATCAGGATACCGGCCGCGGCCGAGAGGATGATCAGCAGGATGGGGTTCACCTTGCGCCACGATCCGACGAAGACGCCTCCGAAGAGCACCCAGCTCCAGGCGTCGATGAAGTTCTGCTCGTCGGGCTCCGAACTGTGGGGGAAGATCAGCAGCAGGGCTGCGGCGGCGATCATGCCGATCACTACGGGGCGCATCCCCCGCATGGCCCCTTCGACCAGCCGGTTGTTCTTGAGCTTCAGGAAGAACCGCGCCACGAGGATCATCAGCGTCAGCGACGGCAGACAGACGGCCAGCGTGGCGATGGCCGAGCCCAGGATGCCGCACCAGACATGACCCGTCTCCAGCCCCACGGTGTAACCCACGTAGGTGGCCGAGTTGATGGCGATCGGGCCGGGGGTGATCTGCGAGATGGCCACGATGTCGGCAAACTGCGCGTTGGTGAGCCACTGGTGCTGCACGACCACCTCGTTCTGGATGAGCGAGAGCATGGCGTAGCCGCCGCCGAATCCGAAGAATCCGATCTTGAGGTACGAGACGAAGAGTTGCCAGAGAAGAATCATTCCGCAGTGAGTGAGGGAAGTGTGACATCCGTGATTACCAGCTGTCCATTGCGCAGCAGGGCGCGGACCGGAATGACGACGCAGCGGTTTTCGTATGTGGCCAGATAGGCGATGGCATACCATTCACCCTCGACGTGTTCGACCCGGATCGTCGGCAGCGACCGCTTGTTGAAGTCCTGGGCCCGCAGCAGCGGATCCCCGTCCGTTTCGGCGGCAGCCTTTTCCACCTTCCGACGGGTGGCCTTGTCCAGGGGCAGGGCGGGCTTCTCCGGATGCTCGTTGTAGCTGGCCGCGATCCAGCCGGCGTATGCCCGGTAAAAGCGTTCCAGCGCCTGCCGGACCTTCTCCGTGGAGGAGTCGGTGCCGGCCATGAGCTTTTTTGTAGAGGCGGCAGCGGTGGTCCGGGCCGTCGAGAACCCTGCCGTCAGCAGCGCAAGGAACAGAAGCCCCAGAGACAGACTGTATTTCATGTTTTTTGTCGGATTCATGCTTCGGGATTCTTTTTGTGTCGGGCGATCTTCGGGGCGACGGCCAGCTCCCAGGCGATGCCGCCGGCCGCACCGGCCGCCAGTACCCAGATTGGGGACCACCCGAGACCCCAGACGGCCAGCGCCGCAGCCGCGATGATGAAGAACATCGACCAGTGCATGCCGCGGGCCAGCGAAATCACCGGGCCGATGATCAGCGCCACGACCGCCGGACGCATCCCCTTGAAGGCGGCGTCGACAACGGGGTTGTGGCGGATGTTGGCGAAGAAGAGGGCGATGATGAGGATGATGACGAACGACGGGAGAATGGTGCCCAGCAGGGCTGCCGTCGCACCGCGCAGTCCGCGCATCTTGTATCCGACGAAGACCGACGTGTTGAGCGAGATGGGCCCCGGAACCGACTGGGCCAGCGTCAGCAGGTCGAGAAACTCCCGGCGTTCGACCCAGCGCCGGTTGTCGATCACCTCGCGTTCGATCAGCGGGATCATGGCGTAGCCCCCGCCGAAGGTGAAGAGCCCGATCTTGAAGAACGAGACGAATATCGTGCGCAGACGTTCCATAGGCATTTCTCAGAGGCGATTCTTGCGGCCCAGCAGCGTCAGCAGACCGTCGATGTAGGTCATCGGATGGGTCGGCGCCCCCGGGAGCCAGAGGTCCGGCGTGTGCGAATCCAGAAAACTGCGGTCCAAGGCGCGGCTCTCGGCGAAGAGTCCGCCGGAGCAGGCCTCCGTGCCGCACATCACGAGGATTTTCGGCTCGGCCACGGCGTCGTAGCAGATCTCCAGCGCCTCGGCCATCTGGGCCGTCAGCGGGCCCGAGACCACCACGCCGTCTGCATGGCGCGGCGAGGCCGTGAAGCCGATGCCGTAGCGCCCCAGATCGAAGTTGACGTTGCCCGTGGCGTTGAGCTCCATCTCGACCGAGCCGTCGCCGCCGGCCGAGACTTCGCGCAGCTGCAGCGCCTGGCGGAAGCAGCGCCGGATCTCGGGCCGCACGCGTTTCGGGTCGAACTCCACGCGCGAGTCGCCGGCGTGCAGCACGAGACCCTCGCGCGTGGGCGAACCGATGCGGTAGTCGTTCGTGAAGCGTACGTTGCGCGGCGCCACGCGCGCACACTCCCCGCAGAAGAGGCAGCGTCCCAGGTCGAGCTCCAGCGGGTCGGCCCGGAAAGCCCCCGTCGGGCAGAGGGCTTCGGCGCGTTCAGCCTCGGTGGTATCCTCGGTGAAGGTCAGTTCGGGGCGTCCGCGGAACTCTTCGGTCAGTTCGACAGCATCGAGGTCCTCGATGGCCTGCTGCCCGTGGCTGCGCAGCACCCGTATTTTCGGTAGAATCATGGTCGCAAATGTTAGGCCCTTAATCGTTCGCAAAAATACGCAATTCCCGCGAACCTGCAAGCACTTTGCCCCGGAATCGACACACCGCGGGCCGGAGTTCCGTCGGTGGATCTCCGGCCCGCGGGTCGAAAAGGGAAATGAAGTGATGGGGTCTCTTGAGTCGGGCCGGATGGAGCGTTTCGGTGGTGCGGAGGGTTCCGTAGAGTGCGGAGAGTCCGGTAGTAGTACGAAGGAAAAGAGCGCTCCGCCGGCGGGAAGCTGATCGTGCAGTCCATGCAAACGATGCCGTACTGGTGGTCGGCCGGGGTCGAGGGGCCGTCACGACGCTGTTGTTGCGGTTCATGTGCAGCGTGCAGTGGTCGACTACGATCGTCGACGAGCCGAAGATGAAGTCGACGTTGCCCTCGACGTGGCAGTCGCGCAGGGGCTTTCCGCAAGGCGTTTTCCCGGGTACGTCACACGGCGTAGGGCGCGTGTTGCGCGGACTGGCCGGGAGGCGGATGCGGCGTCAGAGGTCGTGGCCGCAGTAGGAGAGGTTGAAGCTCTTGTTGCAGATCGGGAAGTCGGAGATCCCCTCGCCGCGCACGGCCAGCGCCAGCGCCAGCCAGTTGTGCAGACTCGGATCCTTGATGCGGCACGCCTCGATATGACCCTCGGCGTCGGTCACCACCACGTGGCACGTCTCGCCGCGCCATCCCTCGACCAAGCCGAACGAGAGCGACTGCGGGGTCAGCTGCGTCGTATAGTCGGGCGTCTCGCAGGGGTTCTCCAGTGCGCCGTATTTCTGTTCGTAGATCTCCAGCAGCTGGTCGATGTAGCGGGCCGACTGCGCAACCTCGCGACAGCGCACCTCGAGCCGGGCCATCACGTCGCCCGATGTCTCGATGACGGGTTCGTGGTGGAGGCATTTGCCGTAGGAGCCCCACGGATGCGTGGCGCGGATGTCGCGGGCCAGTCCGCTGGCCCGGGCCGCCTGTCCGACGCCGCCGATGCGGCGCATCTCCTCGCGCGGAACCATACCGCACTGCTCGAAACGCGCCAGCAGCGTGGGCGACGACTCCAGGTCGCGGCGTACCTCCTCGTAGCGGCGGGCAATCTCGGCGACGTTCCGGCGGATCATGGCCGATTTGGCCGGCGTGAGCGGATGGTCGGTGCCGTGGGGCCGGATCAACCCCTTGCCGAAGCGGTTGCCGCACCACGCCTGCGTGGTGTTGATCGTCATCGTGCGCAGCGCCTCGCAGGCCACCT